>NZ_JBQOIF010000008.1:0-168884 GCF_052665395.1 Stenotrophomonas sp. 3(2025)
CGGACCCCGCGACAAACCAGCACACGTGCGCAATCCCATCGAACGTCGGACAATGGAACCCTTGGCGGCCCGCCACGGAATGGAAGAAGAAAAGCAAGGCAACAGCGGGTCGCGCGCTGCGCTTGCTCCAACTGCCTGCGCCATAAACAAAGAGGGACGCGGCGAAGCCGCGTCCCTCTCTCAATTCCGTCCCGACAACCCAACGCTCTTCGATCCGTCACCGGGGATCTGTCAGAGGTGGGGCGGGTTGGGTTCGCGGGACCGTTGGCGCCATGGATGGCGCCATCGAGCCCCCAGGGACGGGTTTACGGCGTGTCCCGCGAACCCAACCCGCCCCGCCAAACACGGCAAAAACCCAGAGCCGCTTTTGACGTTGCTTTTGACGTTGCTGTTGCTGTTGCTGTTGCCGTGGCAGTACAAGCCTGCCGCAGGCAGCGCACGCGGCCGCCGCCGCAAGGAAAAAACCCTTAAATCTTCTTCGCCAGCGACTCGGCCAGGCCGGTGTAGCTGCCCGGGGTCATCTCCAGCAGGCGCTGCTTGGCATCGGCCGGCAGCTCCAGCCCCTGCACGAAGGTGCGCATCGACTCGGCCGTGATGCCCTGGCCACGGGTGAGCGCCTTCAGCTGCTCGTACGGGTTCGGCAGCCCATGGCGGCGCATCACCGTCTGCACGGCTTCGGCCAGCACTTCCCACGCCGCATCCAGATCGGCGTCCAGGCGCTGCGGGTTCACTTCCAGCTTGCCCAGGCCCTTGGCCAGCGAATCCAGCGCCACCTGGCTGTGACCGAACGCGGTGCCCAGCGCGCGCAGCACGGTCGAATCGGTCAGGTCACGCTGCCAGCGGCTGATCGGCAGCTTCGCGCTGAAATGCTCGAACAGCGCGTTGGCGATGCCGAAGTTGCCTTCGGCGTTCTCGAAATCGATCGGGTTGACCTTGTGCGGCATCGTCGACGAGCCGACTTCGCCTTCCTTCAGGCGCTGCTTGAAGTAGCCGAGTGAAACGTAGCCCCAGATGTCACGGGCCAGGTCGATCAGGATGATGTTGGCGCGGCGGGCGGCATCACCGATCTCGGCGATGTTGTCGTGCGGCTCGATCTGGGTGGTGTACGGGTTGAACACCAGGCCCAGCCCGGTCACGAAGCGCTCGGCGAAGGCCGGCCAGTCCACATCCGGGTAGCTGGCGATGTGCGCGTTGTAGTTGCCGACGGCGCCGTTGATCTTGCCGGTCAGTTCCACCGCGGCGATCTGCCGGCGCTGGCGCTCCAGGCGGGCGACCACGTTGGCCAGCTCCTTGCCCAGCGTGGTCGGCGAGGCGGTCTGGCCGTGGGTGCGCGACAGCATCGGCTGGCCGGCCTGGGCGTGGGCCAGCGTGCGCAGTGCAGTGGCGATGCCGTCCAGGGTCGGCAGCAGCACCTCGCGACGGGCCTGTTCCAGCATCAGGCCGTAGCTGAGGTTGTTGATGTCTTCGCTGGTGCAGGCGAAATGCACGAACTCCAGCGCCGGCGCCAGCTCGGCATCGTCCTTCAGCTGTTCCTTGATGAAGTACTCCACCGCCTTGACGTCATGGTTGGTGGTGCGCTCGATCTCCTTCACGCGCGCGGCTTGGGCCGGGCTGAAGCCGCTGGCCAGTGCACGCAGGCGGACAATGGCAGCGTCGGAGAACGCGGTCAGCTCGACGATGCCCGGCTCGGCGGCCAGGGCCAGCAGCCACTCCACTTCGACCGTGACACGGGCCTTGATCAGGCCGTACTCGGAGAAGATCGGGCGCAGGGCGTCGACCTTGCCGGCATAGCGGCCATCGAGCGGGGACAGGGCGAGCAGGGCGGATTCGGACATGTCGGCAGGGCTGGGACGAGCGGCGGGGCCGATATTCTACGATGCGTGGCCTTCGCATGCTCGGTAGCGCCGGGCCATTCCCGGCGAAGGGGGGGGCGCGCTGCGCGCGCGCCGGGCGCGGCCCGGCGCTACCCGGCGCTACCCGTTCAATCGGTCCTGCGGATGAAACGATCTGGCCCGTCCTCGCCATCCCACGCTGCGGACAAGGGAGTATCGTTGTCGTAGCCGCCAGCCCGGGAAGCGACACCCTGCCAGCCGCCGCTTTCCTTTCCCCAACTGAAGTAGTGCGGAGTTGATGCAATGAGCAAAGCTGCAAGCAAGAGTGCCTCCAAGGGGTTCCGGATCGAGCACGACAGCATGGGCGAGCTGCAGGTGCCTGCCGACGCCCTGTGGGGCGCGCAGACCCAGCGCGCTGTACAGAATTTCCCGGTGTCGGGCCAGCGCATGCCGCGCGGTTTCATCCGTGCGCTGGGCCTGGTCAAGGGCGCTGCCGCCGGCGTCAATGCCGAGCTGGGTCATCTGCCGAAGACCGTGGCCAAGGCCATCCAGTCTGCCGCGGCTGAAGTGGCAGACGGCACGTGGGACGTGCAGTTCCCGATCGACGTCTACCAGACCGGCTCGGGTACGTCCTCGAACATGAATGCCAACGAGGTCATCGCCACCCTGGCCAATCGCGCCGGCAAGGCCGGCAAGACCACGGTGCACCCGAACGATCACGTCAACCAGGGGCAGAGCTCCAACGATGTGATTCCAACCGCGCTGCGCGTGTCGGCCGTGCTGGCCACCCATGAGCAGCTGCTGCCGGCACTGGTGCACCTGCGCAGGACGCTGGACAGGAAGGGCCGCAGCCTGCGCAAGGTGGTCAAGACCGGCCGCACCCATCTGATGGATGCGATGCCGCTGACCTTCGAGCAGGAATTCGGTGCATGGTCGGCGCAGCTGGCCTCGGCCCAGGAGCGCATCGAAGACAGCCTCAAGCGCGTGCGCCGCTTGCCGCTGGGTGGTACCGCCATCGGCACCGGCATCAATGCCGACCCGCGCTTTGGTGCGCAGGTTGCCAAGGCGCTGAAGCAGCAGACCGGCTTCAAGTTCGACAGCGCCGAGAACAAGTTCGAAGGCCTGGCCGCGCAGGACGATGCGGTGGAACTGTCGGGCCAGCTCAATGCGCTGGCGGTGGCCCTGATCAAGATCGCCAACGACCTGCGCTGGATGAACGCCGGCCCGCTGGCGGGCCTGGGCGAGATCGAACTGCCGGCACTGCAGCCGGGGTCCTCGATCATGCCGGGCAAGGTCAATCCGGTGATCCCGGAGGCGACGGTGATGGCCTGCGCGCAGGTGATCGGCCACCACACGGCGATCACCGTGGCCGGCCAGACCGGCAACTTCCAGCTCAACGTGACGCTGCCGCTGATCGCGGTGAACCTGCTCGATGGCATCGGCCTGCTGGCCAATGTGTCGACCCTGCTGGCCGACAGCGCCATTGCCGGCCTGAAGGTGCGCGAGGACCGTGTGGCCGAGGCGCTGGCGCGCAATCCGATCCTGGTGACCGCGCTGAACCCGATCATCGGTTACGAGAAGGCCGCAGCGATCGCCAAGCGCGCCTACAAGGAACAGCGCCCGGTGCTGGACGTGGCGCTGGAAGACAGCGGCCTGGCCGAAGCCGAGCTGCGCCGCCTGCTGGATCCGGCCGCGTTGACGGCCGGCGGCATCCAGGCCGGTGGCGGTGGTGCCGGCGGCTGATCGAGCGGTGTGCGGGCCGAGGTCCGCAGCCACCACAGGCGAGAAGGAAGAACGCCGCCCGGGAGGGCGGCGTTGTTCGTTTCAGCGACGGTCGGCGACGATGTTGCCGAAGGTCTCGGTGTAATCCTTGAACTCGGGAATGGTCTGCACCAGGTCCGGCGGAATCACCTGCATGCCCTCCGGCGGCACGATCTTCACCGGCTGCATGTCGGGGTCGGCCGGTGCGGCCACCAGCGTGTTCTGGCGCAGCACCTGCAGCTTGCCGAACATCGTCTGCAGCATCTGCTTCTGTTCGGCGTTGAGCGGGATCAGGATCTCGTCGATCTTCATCTGCCCGTCGGGCAGGATGATGATGTTCGGTGCCGGCTGGCGGCGAACGGTCACGATGCTCTCGCTGACGGAAATCTTGGGTTTGCCACGCTCGGCGCGGTGGTTGCGGTAGTCCTGGTCACAGCCGACCAGGCCCAGGCAGAGCAGGGCGGCCAGCAGCAGAAACAGCTTTTTCATGGCGGTTCGATGAAGTGCATCCGGGGCTGCCATTGTAAGCCCGCCGGGGCGCTGCGGCCGGCAACGCAGGTGCGCGGCCGGCCGGGTGCGCTGATCTGTCACAGGGGTCAGCGGTTGACGACGGTGTCCTTGCCGCAGTCGTCCACATCGCTCTGGTCCATCGTGGCATAGGGCTTGAACGCCGGCAGCGAGGCAGCCAGGGCCTGCTGGCTGGCCAGCATGGCCGGCATGCGGTCGCAGATGCGCTTGGCCTGCGCCTCGATCTTGGCGGCCTCGGCGTTGATCCGTTTCTCAATGCCTTCGCTGTCACCGCTGAAGATGCCCTTCAGTGCTTCGCCGGCAGCGTTGGCGCCGAGCTTGGCACCTGCCAGGCCGACATCCATGCCGTCCATCGCCACCGCCACCACGTGGCCGCGGTAATCCAGCAGCTGGCGACGTTGGCCATCGTCCAGCGCCACCGGCTTGCCACCGATCAGCAGCTGTCCCTGCGGAGTGATCTCCGCGCGTGGCTGGTTGTCGGCCGAGATCTTGATGTTGCCGTCGGCGATTTCCCTGCGGGCGTCATCCATCGCCTCCTTGACGGTCTGGCCGACGCCACCGGCGGTGTCGGCCACCGCCTTGCCGGCGGTCTTGTCGGGGCTGGAGGTGTCGCCACAGGCGATCAGTGGCAGGCACAGCAGGGCAGCAGGCAGCAGGCGCAGCAGGTTCATGGCATTCCCCTCGGATGGGATGGTTGGACGTTACTTGCCGCGCGGCAGGGTGATGGTGCCGGACACGTTGCGATGCTGTACATCGCCGCTGCCACTGCGCTCGACGGTGAGGTTGCCGCGCACGCCGTCGACATCGATGTCGCCCGAGCCATGGCTGCGCACGCGGACATTGCCGCCGACCTGCTCGATATCGACGTTGCCGGAGCCGACCACGCCGACCTCGACGTTGCCCTGCACCTGCTTGAAGCCGATGTCGCCCGAGCCGACGGTATCCAGCCGCGCGTTGCCACGCACGTCGGTCACCTTCAGGTCACCGGAACCGACCGTGCCGACGCTGGCATCACCGCCGATGTTGCGGGCGTTGACGTCGCCCGAGCCCAGCGAGAGCAGGTTGAACGATGCGGCGCCATCGACGTCCAGGTCGCCCGAACCCACGGCGGCATGCACGCTGCCGCGGGTGCCGCGGGCGATGCCATCACCGGAGCCGACGTCCATGCTCAGCGACTGCGCGTTCTCGATGCTGCCATCGCCCGAGCCGATCTTGAACTGCAGCGGCAGGTTGTCCGGCACGCTGCCACGGATGTCCAGCCAGGCGTAGCTGTTACCCATCGACAGCGTGTCGCGGCTGTCGCGGCGCAGGCTCACCACCAGCTTGTCGCCTACGCGGCGCTGGTCCAGCACCAGCTGGTCCAGCCAGTCCTTGTTGGACGCGCAGGCACGGCCTTCGAGCTGGCCGCCACCGGCGCTGGCGACCACTTTCAGGTCATGCTGGTTGATCTCGAACACCACCGCTTTGGCACCGGCCGCGTCGATCTTCAACGTGCGCGGCGCGGAGAACTTGCAGTTCGGCGCATCGGCGGCCAGCGCCGACAGCGGCAACAGCAACAGTGCAGTACAGGCAATCAAGGAACGCATGGGTGGTGCCTCCAGGTTGGAGATCAGATTTCGCCAGCGCGCTTGCGCAGGCGGATGGCGATGAAGATGAAGGCCACGCCGAAGGCCGCGCCGATCCACAGGTCGGGCATTGCCAGCGACTTCAGCTGCTGGGCAGGGGCCATCAGCGAAACGATGGAATCCAGGCTCTTGTGTTCGTTGCTGGCGCCCAGGCGGTACAGCAGGTCCACGCCGGGAACGGTGCCCAGCAGCAGGCGGCCGACGATGTGCTGCCAGAACCAGCCGGTGCTCAGGTCGAACAGGTGCATCAGCTTGGTGGTGCTGACGATGATGCCGGCGAACAGCGGCAGCATCACCGCCCACAGGAACGGCTTGCTCTTGGCCCAGGCCGAGCAGAGCAGCAGCCAGCCGGCGGTAGGCAGTGCCCACAGCGCGTAGACCGGGATGGCGGCGAGCAGGCCGGCGGCAAGGGTCAGCGGGCTGGCCGGGCCCCAGATCAGGGTGGTGGGGCTGCCGCCATGGGTCAGCGCGACCAGGCTGATGATCAGCAGGAAGCCGAACATGGTGACGATGGCGGCCAGGGTGGCAACCAGCGGGGCCACGATCAGCGCGCTGAGCACTTTGGACAGTACGGTCTGGGTATCGGACAGCGGCAGCGACTTCCAGAACAGGATGCTGCGGTCGCGGCGGTCGTCGTACAGCGCGCCCAGGCAGTAGAAGAACACCACGAACGCCAGTACCAGGAAGGGCCAGGTCGAGCTGAGGATGAGGGTCAGGTCCAGGCCATTGCCCAGGTCAGCCATGTCCTTGGCGCTGATCTGGCGGGTCAGCAGGCCCAGATCCAGGCCGTTGATGTTCACGTCCTCGCCATCAATGTGCAGGCCGCCGTCGCGCGCGGCACGGTGCAGGGCGAACAGGCCCAGGCCGATGCCGATGCTGCTCATCAGCAGCGAGACGATGCCTGCGATCACCGGGGCATACAGGAAGCCACCGCGGTTTTCCCAGTACTCGCGCTTGAGCAGCCAGCGCAGGGTGCCTGCAGGGCTGACAGGATGGTTGACGGCATTCATGCGTAGGTCCCCTTCATGACAGCGACGAACAGATCGGCAAGGCCGGCGTTGCGGGTTTCACCCAGGCTGGCCAGCTGGCTGCGTGGCACCCCATCGAACAGCAGGACGGTCTTGCCGAAGGCCTGGCTGCGCTCGTCGATGGGCTTCAGTGCGCGGGCGGTTTCAAGCTGGTCGGCACCGACCAGCAGTTCGGTATAGCGCTCGCCGACCTCGTCCATTTCCGCATTGAGGACGATGCGACCATCGCGGATGAACATCACGTCGGTGAGGATATGCTCGATCTCTTCCACCTGGTGGGTGGTGACGATGATCGTCTTCTGCTCGTCGAAGTAGTCTTCCAGCAGGCGCTGGTAGAACTCCTTGCGGTACAGGATGTCCAGGCCGAGCGTGGGTTCGTCCAGCACCAGCACCTTGGCGTCGATGGCCATCACCAGGGCCAGGTGCAGCTGCACGATCATGCCCTTGGACAGTTCACGCACGCGCTGCTTGGGCTGCAGCTTGGTGTTGGCCAGGAAGCGTTCGCAGCGGGCGCGATCGAAGCGGGGGTGCACCCCGGCGACGAAGTCGATCGCCTCACGCACCTTCAGCCAGCGGGGCAGCACGGCGACATCGGCGATGAAGCAGATGTCGTTCATCAGATCGTCGCGGTGCACGCGCGGGTCACGGCCGAGCACGCTCAGTTCGCCTTCCACCGAGGTCAGGCCGAGTACCGCCTTCAGCGCGGTGGTCTTGCCGGCACCATTGGGGCCGATCAGGCCGATGATGCGGCCTGCCGGAATGGAGAAGGTGGCGTTGTCGAGCGCGAGCGTGTTCTTGTAAGCCTTGCGAAGGCCACGGGCGGTAATGACAGCGTCGCTTGGCACAGCGGTAGTGGGACTGGCATTCATCAGAATTTCCCCTGGGGCAACAATTCGTCGAGACTCAGGCCCAGTCGCTGGATGCGTTCCAGTACGGCCGGCCATTCTTCATTGAGGAAGCGTTCGCGCTCGCTGCTGCGCAGCTGCGTGGCCGCCTGTTCGGTCATGAACATGCCCAGTCCGCGGCGCTTCTCGACCAGGCCTTCGTCGGCCAGCTCCTGGTAGGCGCGCGAAACGGTGATGGGGTTGAGCTGGTAATCGGCGGCCACCTGGCGCACCGAAGGAAGGGCATCGCCCGGCTTGAGGATTCCGTCAAGCATCATGGCGATCACGCGTTCCTTCAGCTGGCGGTAGATGGGAGCGCCGTCGCTCCACTGGATGTCGCTCATATTCAGCTCCGTGGGGTCAGCGGCTGTGCGAACGAGAAATACGGCATGGACAGGGAGCTGTGCAGCCGACGCGGGGGGGAGGGGGAGGGAGCGGCATTCCCTGCCGTGGGTGCTGCTGCGTCCTGCGTACTGTCTTCGGAGAGGACGGGGGAGGATGCAGCCGGCGGTGCCGGCATGGCCAGCCAGACCAGCACGAACAGGGTTGATACCGCGGTGACCGCGGGGGCGGCAAGGCTGCGACGCATCCGACTGTTCATGGTTCCCCCTGTCTCAGGTGACTGGTGTTGTATGCAACTATAACACCGGCACGCCTGTGTGCAAGTCCTGCCCCCACCCAACTGATGGCAGGGGTGGTCACGGCACCGCAATATTCGTTCAACCGTTTGATATGCATCGAAAAAGAGAAACTGCGACGGGGGTTTTCAGTCGACCTCCCATTCAGCCATGTCCATGCTATGTCATCAGCAGCGGGCTGGGACGCGCGGCAGACTGCTTCCGCCACGCCGCGCAAAGCGCGACAACGTATGCGCTCCGGAGACGTGCAGACCCCGGTGCTATAGTTCGGCCGATTCCCGGCCGGTCACGGCCGGACCCCTGGAATGGCTACCGCGGACCGTCTCCCATGCCTTTGTCGACTGCCTCCTCGCGCCGCCTTCGCGGCCTGTCCCTGTTGACCCTGCTGGCCGCAGGCCTGGCCACGTCGGCCGCCGCTTCGGCCGCCGATCTGCTGGATCTGTCGTACCGGCCGCTGGCGGGCAAGCAGCAGGTCAACCTGCAGCAGCGTTACCACGGGCAGGTGCTGCTGGTGGTCAATACGGCAAGCAAGTGCGGCTATACGCCGCAGTACGAGGGTCTGGAAGCGCTGCAGAAGCAGTACGCCGGCAAGGGGTTTGCCGTGCTCGGCTTCCCGTCCAACGATTTCAAGGGGCAGGAGCCGGGTGATGAAAAGCAGATCCAGGATTTCTGCACGCTTACCTATGGTGTGAAGTTCCCGATGTTCGAAAAGGTGCACGTGACCGGCGCACAGGCCACGCCGCTGTATCAGCGCTTGACCGCCGCCACCGGCGTGGCGCCGGCCTGGAATTTCCACAAGTATCTGGTCGGACGCGATGGCACGGTCATTGCCCAGTTCGCCAGCAAGGTCACCCCGGATGATCCGCAGCTGAAAGCGGCCATCGACAAGGCGCTGGCGGCACCGGCCGCACATTGAATGCCGGCACGGATGCCTCGACATCGACGGCATGCGTGCGACAATACGTGTTTTCGCGCCGACGTCGGCGTCCAGTCACTTCCAGGAATGCAGCGAATGAAAATGGGAATGCGCGGCGCCGCGGCGTCGGTTCTGATTCTGGCGATGGGCACCACGGGTGTCGCCCTGTCGCAACAACCGGCCGCTCCTTCGGCCGCCAAGGAGACCGCACCCTTGAATTCCCCCAAGCAGAAGCTCGGCTACGCCATTGGTCTGGACGTGGCCAAGTCGTTCGCGCCGATCGCCGATGAAATCGATGCAGCCGCGCTGCGCACTGCCGTGGAGCGTTCCTTCGAAGGCCTGCAGCCGCAGATCACCCAGGAACAGGCCAAAGCGACCGATGCCGCCCTGCGCCAGGTGGTGATGGCCCGCAGCGGCCAGCAGGTGCCGGGCGTCGCGCCGGGCTCGCAGCCGGCGAAGGTCGACCGGGTCAAGGTCGCGCAGATGATCGGCGCCTATTCGGTGGGTCCGTCGCTGGCACAGCTGAAGGACGATATCGATACCGCCTCGCTGTTTGACGCGATCAACACTGGCCTGAGCAAGGGCCAGCCGAAGATGACCGAAGCCGACGCGACCGCCACCATCCAGTCGTTCATGGGTGCCAAGCAGGCCGAGATGCAGGCCAAGGCCGCACAGGCAGCACAGACCAACCGTCAGGAAGGCAACGCGTTCCTGGCCAAGAACAAGACCCAGCCGGGCGTGGTGACCACCCCGTCGGGCCTGCAGTACCAGGTGATCCGTCCGGGCAGTGGCGAACGTCCGCTGCCGACCAGCAAGGTGCGCGTGAACTACGAGGGCAAGCTGCTCAACGGCACGGTGTTCGACAGTTCAGCAGGGCGTGGCCCGGCCGAATTCGGTCTGGACCAGGTCATCAAGGGCTGGACCGAGGGCGTGGCCCTGATGCCGGTCGGCTCGAAGTACCGCTTCTGGATCCCGGGTGAACTGGCATACGGCGAGAACGGCACCCCGGGTGGTCCGATCGGTCCGAATTCCACCCTGACCTTCGACGTCGAGCTGCTGGGCGTTCTGCCGTAAGCCAACACGGAGTCAGCACGGATATGCGCGTTGCGATTTTTGGTACCGGCTACGTAGGTCTGGTGACCGGCACCTGCCTGGCCGACGTTGGCCACCAGGTGGTCTGCGTCGATATCGACCAGGCCAAGGTGGATGGCCTCAACCAAGGCATCATCCCGATCTACGAGCCCGGCCTGGAGCCGATGGTGAAGGCCAACCACGCCGCGTCGCGGTTGGTGTTCACCACCGACGCGGCGACCGCCATCGGCCACGGCCAGGTGGTGTTCATCGCCGTGGGCACGCCGCCGGACGAGGATGGCAGCGCCGATCTGCAGTACGTGCTGGCCGTGGCCCGCACCATCGGTCGGTACATTTCGGTGCCGACCGTGGTGGTCAACAAGTCGACGGTGCCGGTAGGCACCGCCGACAAGGTGCGTGCGGCCATTGCCGGGGAGCTGGCGGCGCGTGGGGCGGATATCGCCTTCGACGTGGTGTCCAACCCCGAATTCCTGAAGGAAGGCGACGCCGTTGCCGACTGCATGCGGCCTGACCGCATCATCATCGGTGCGACCAGCGCCGAGTCGGTCGCCGTGATGCGTCGCCTGTACGCACCGTTCAATCGCAACCACGATCGCGTGGTGGAGATGGACGTGCGTTCGGCCGAGCTGACCAAGTACGCCGCCAATGCAATGCTGGCAACCAAGATTTCGTTCATGAATGAAATCGCCAACATCGCCGAGCGCGTGGGCGCCGACGTCGAGCAGGTCCGCCAGGGCATCGGTTCGGATCCGCGTATTGGCTGGCACTTCATCTATCCGGGTGCCGGTTACGGCGGTTCGTGTTTTCCCAAGGACGTGCAGGCACTGGCGCGCACCGCGCAGCAGGCCGGCCTGGAGCCGAAGCTGCTGAACGCGGTGGAGGCGGTCAATGAATCGCAGAAGGGGCACCTGTTTGCCCTGATCCAGCGCCACTACGACAAGGGCGAAGACGAAGGTGTGCGCGGCAGGACGTTCGCCGTGTGGGGCCTGGCGTTCAAGCCGAACACCGACGACATGCGCGAGGCATCCAGCCGTCGCCTGCTGGCCCAGTTGTGGGAAGGCGGTGCGACAGTGCGCGCCTACGATCCGGAGGCGATGCATGAATCGCGGCGGATCTTCGGCGAGCGCGATGATCTGGTGTTCTGTGACAGCGCCGACGATGCGCTGCAGGGCGCCGATGCACTGGTCGTGGTGACCGAGTGGAAGCAATTCCGCAGCCCCGATTTCCAGATGCTGCGCGAGCGGCTGAAGGATGCGGTGGTGTTCGACGGCCGCAATCTGTACGAGCCGGCTGAAGTCGAGGCCGCCGGCCTCGCGTATTACGGCATTGGCCGGGGACGTTCGCTGCATGTCTGAAGTACCGACCGAACGCGAGCAGGCGCTGGAAGCGCGCCTGGTCGAGCTGGAGATGCGCGTGTCCTTCCAGGAACACGCGCTGGCCGAACTGAGCGATGCACTTGCAGACGCGCGCATGGAGGGCAGCCGCAATGCCGGCATCCTGCGCGTGCTGCTGGAAGACCTGGGCAAGGTCCGCAATGCATTGAATTCTTCTGATCCGGCGAGCGAACCGCCGCCGCCGCACTACTGATCCATATCCTATGAGCGATACCCTCCGCGACCAGCTGATGGGCCTGGGCTTCAAGCCCGCGCCCAAGCCCGAGCGCAAGAATGATGGCCCCCGCCGCGATGGCCGCCCGCAGGGCAAGGGTGGCGCTGGCAATGGAAAGCCGCAGCACGCTGGCAAGGGCGAACACAAACCCGGCGAGCGGCGGGCGCATGGCAATGGCGGGCCGGGCAAGCCTGGCCAGCAGCGTGGCCAGGGCCACGGGCAAGGGCCGCGCAAGCCGCGTACCGCCGAGGAAATGGATCTGGCCAAGGCTTACGCGATCCGTGCCCAGCGCGAAAAGGAAGAGCGCATCGAGACCGAGCGCCTGAAGCAGGAAGAAGCCCGCCAGCGCCGCGAGGCCAAGGTGAAGCTGGAAGAACTGCTGAAGGACAAGAGCCTGAATGCTGAAGCGGCCGATATCGCGCGCCACTTCCCGTACGGCGGCAAGATCAAGCGTATCTACGTCACCGCCGAGCAGCTCAAGGCACTTAATGCCGGTGAACTGGGCGTGGTCCAGCTCAACGGTCGCTACCTGCTGGTGACAGCTGAAGTCCTGGCCCAGTCTGAAGCGGTGTTCGCCGCTTCGGTGGCGTTGAAGGTCGACCCGAATGCACCGGCCGAGGAAGATCCTTACGCCGACCCGCAGTACCAGGTACCCGACGACCTGGTCTGGTAAGCCAGCGCCGCATCATGTTGAACGCATTGGGCGCCTTCGGGCGCTCGTTGCATGTCAGGAACAAGGCCATGCAGGAACGCAGTCCCGGGTATGTCCCGCATATTGATGGCCTGCGTGCGATCGCAGTGCTGGCGGTCATTCTCTATCACCTCAAGGCGAGCTGGCTGCCGGGCGGCTTTACCGGCGTGGACGTGTTCTTCGTCATCTCCGGTTTTGTGGTCAGCGCCTCGGTGGATCGCCTGCCGGCCATCGGGGGCTGGGCTGGGCTGGCGCGCTTCTATGCGCGCCGTATGCGACGCATCGCTCCGGCGCTGGTGGTATGCCTGCTGGTGACAGCGATGTTCAGCGCGTTGCTGATCCCTGAGTCCTGGCTCAGCGAGACCAGTGACAAGACGGGCCGACTGGCCTTCTTCGGGCTGAGCAACTGGGTATTGGCCAGTACCGGCAACGATTACTTCTCACCGCGCAGCGAGTTCAATCCATACACGCATACCTGGTCGCTGGGTGTCGAAGAGCAGTTCTACCTGCTGTTCCCCCTGCTGTTCCTGGCCTGGGCCAAAGGCCGGCGCGGACGCTGGCTGTCGGTGGGCCTGTTTGTCGCAGCGACAGCGGCATCGCTGGGATACGCGGTGTTCCGCGCGGGGCAGGGCGGCCATGAGGTGGATGCGTTCTACCTCACCACCACGCGGTTCTGGCAGCTTGGCGCTGGCGTGCTGCTGTTCCAGTTGTTGTCTTTGAGTGGCCGGTTCACGCCGCCAGCCGTCTCGCCGCGCGGGCTGAGCTGGCGCTCGCCTTTGTTGCTGCTGAGCGTGGGGGCGCTGGGCTACGGGTTATGGTTCGCGCGGCCGGGTCATTCGCCGTGGATCGACGGACTGTGGCCGGTGCTGGGCACGCTGGGCCTGCTGGGTCTGCTGCAGCGCTCGCCGCGGGGCTGGGTCGGGCGCGCGTTGTCGGCCACGCCGATGGTGACGGTCGGGCGCCTGTCCTATTCGCTGTACCTCTGGCACTGGCCGGTCTTCGTTCTGTTCCGCTGGACGGTAGGTCTGGAAACCATGGCTACCGGCGCTGCCGCACTGCTGTGCGTTGCGCTGCTGTCCTGGCTGTCGTGGCGCTGGGTCGAGCAACCGATGCGGCATGGTGCGCGCTGGCGAATCAGCAACGCGCGCTGGGTCGCGGCCGGGCTGGGGGGGCTGGTGCTGGGTGCAGGGTTGCAGTCGGCGCTGGTCAAGACCCAGCAGTACACCTCGCTCAGTGTGGTCAGCCGCGCACCGCTGGATTGGTATCCCTACGCAAAGGGGCTGAAGAAGGAGATGCCGGAGTGCCGCGTGCGGATGAGCAACGTGCCGGTGCTGGGTGGGCAGGCTCGCCTCTATGAGCGTGGGGAGTGTCCCGGACGCGCCGGTTCCTCTCGCCAGCTGTTCGTTGCCGGTGACTCGCATGCGCTGGCCTACCACGAGATGCTGCAGCGTCTTGCCGTGCTCGATGGCGCGACCATTCGGCTGTACAGCAGTGGTGGCTGCGCGCTGGTCGGGCTGCGTGCCTGGCAGGGCCCCAATCCGGCCTGCCAAGCCTATGCGCGCAACGTGCTGGACGACATCCAGGCACGCGCCCGGCCGGGAGATGTGGTGCTGCTGGCAGGCCTGCGCCTGCCACGCCTGTCCGAGCAGTATGCGTTGTTCGATGTTGCGCAGGTGCGTGCCGAGCATCTGGGCGAGACGGCCAGCGCGGGCCGCAAGGCCGAGGTCGCGCACTGGATCGAGCAACTCACCCCGCTGGCCGAACGTGGCGTGCGCATTGTGCTCGAAGCGCCCAAGCCGGTGCTGCCGGCGCCACCGTACCGCTGCTCGGATGTGTTCAACCGGCACAATCCGATCTGCGCCAACGGCATGACGGTGGCGCGCAGCGAGATCGAGCAGTTGCGCGCGCCGGTAATGGCAGGCCTGCAGCAGGTGGCTGCAGGTCTGCCTGGGGCAACCATCTGGGATCCGATGCCGTTGCTGTGCCCGGGCGAGCGGTGCCTGCCGACCGACGGCGGCAAGCCCCTGTTCTTCGATGGCGACCATCTCAGCGGATACAGCAATCGCCTGCTGTTGCCTGATTTCCGGGCTCAGTTGCAGCGTCTGCAGGCGCCTGAACCGATCATCGCGCCCTGATCAAGCCTCGTGCGATCAGTTGCCGGTAGCGGGATCCGCGTTGGCGCCGGCTCCCGTGGTGCGTGTTGGTGCAGCATGGAAGTCGGTCGCTGGACCGTTGCCGCGCGGTGTCATTCCGGATCGTAATCCAGGTTGGAGGCCAGCCAGCGTTCGGCCTGGGCGCGATCGACGCCCTTGCGGCGTGCGTAGTCGGTGACCTGCTCGCGACCGAGGCGGCCGACCACGAAATACTGGCTCTGCGGGTGGCTGAAGTAGTAGCCCGATACCGCCGCGGTCGGCAGCATCGCGAAACTCTCGGTCAGCTGCATGCCGGCGTTGGTTTCAGCGCCCAGCAGGTCGAACAATCGGCGTTTTTCGCTGTGCTCGGGACAGGCAGGGTAACCGGGCGCGGGGCGGATGCCGCGGTACTTTTCGTCGATCAGCGCTTCGTTGTCGAGCGTTTCGGCGTGGTCGTAGCCCCAGAATCCGGTGCGTACGCGCTGGTGCAGGCGTTCGGCCAGGGCTTCGGCAAAGCGGTCGGCGAGGGCTTTCAGCAGGATCGCGTTGTAGTCGTCATGGTCGGCCTCGAAACGGGCCACGTGCGCGTCGATACCGATGCCTGCGGTGACTGCGAAGGCGCCGATCCAGTCCTGCTTGCCGCTGTCGGCCGGGGCGATGAAATCGGCGAGGCAGAAATCCGGGCGTTCGGCCGGCTTGTCCACCTGTTGCCGCAGGAAGTGCAGGGTGGCCTCGCCATCGGGATGCTGCACGCGTACGTCGTCGCCGATGCTGTTGGCAGGCCACAGGCCGAACACGGCCCTGGCCCGCAGCCACTTCCCGCTGACGATGCGGTCCAGCATCGCGCGCGCGTCCCGGTACAGCTCGCTGGCCTGGGTACCGACGATTTCATCGGTGAGGATGGCCGGATACTTGCCGGCCAGCTCCCAGGCCTGGAAGAAGGGTGTCCAGTCGATGTAGGGCACCAGTTCGGCCAGCGGGTAATCATCGAATACATGCAGGCCCGGCTGCTTCGGTGCCGGTGGTGTGTACGCCTGCCAGTCGCACTGGAACTTCTGGCCGCGTGCATGCTCCAGCGATACCAGGCGCTTGGCGTCACCGCGGTTGCGGTGGCGGGTGCGGATCTCGGCGTAGTCCGCCTCGTTGGCGGCGACGAACGCATCGCGCAGCTCGCGCGAGATCAGCGACTGCGCCACGCCCACGGCGCGCGAGGCGTCCTTCACCCAGACCGTCGGCGCTTTGTAGTGCGGGTCGATCTTCAACGCGGTGTGCGCACGCGAGGTGGTCGCGCCGCCGATCATCAGTGGCAGATCGAAGCCCTGCCGCTGCATTTCACGGGCGACATGGCTCATTTCTTCCAGCGACGGCGTGATCAGGCCGGACAGGCCGATGATGTCGGCCTGGTGCTCGCGGGCGGCATCGAGGATCTTCTGCGCCGGCACCATCACGCCCAGATCGATCACCTCGAAGTTGTTGCAGGCCAGCACCACGCCGACGATGTTCTTGCCGATGTCGTGCACATCGCCTTTCACCGTAGCCATGATGATCTTGCCGTTGCTCTTGGCGGTGTCGCCGCTGCGGGCCTTTTCGGCTTCGATGTAGGGCAGCAGGTAGGCCACCGCCTTCTTCATCACACGTGCCGATTTCACCACCTGCGGCAGGAACATCTTGCCGGCACCGAACAGGTCGCCGACCACGTTCATGCCGGCCATCAGCGGGCCTTCAATGACGTCCAGCGGGCGGCTGGAACGTTGCCGGGCTTCTTCGGTATCGGCGTCGACCCAGGCATCCAGACCATGCACCAGCGCATGCGCCAACCGTGCGTCCACCGGCTTCTCGCGCCAGGCCAGGTCTTCGGTCTTCGCCGCGCCCTTGCTGCCCTTGTAGCGCTCGGCGATTTCAAGCAGGCGCTCGGTGGCATCACGGCGGCGGTTGAGGATCACGTCCTCCACGCGCTCGCGCAGTTCCGGCTCCAGCTCGTCGTAGATCGGCATGGCGCCGGCGTTGACGATGCCCATGTCCATGCCGGCGGCGATCGCGTGGTACAGGAACACCGAGTGGATCGCCTGGCGCACGGTTTCGTTGCCGCGGAACGAGAACGAAACGTTGGACACGCCGCCGGACACATGGCAGTGCGGCAGCGTCTGCTTGATGATGCGGGTGGCTTCGATGAAGTCGACCGCGTAGTTGTCATGCTCTTCAATGCCGGTGGCGACGGCGAAGATGTTCGGGTCGAAGATGATGTCCTGTGGCGGGAAGCCGATTTCATCGACCAGCAGGCGATAGGCGCGGGTGCAGATTTCAACCTTGCGCGCGCAGGTGTCGGCCTGCCCGCTCTCATCGAAGGCCATCACCACTGCGGCCGCACCGTAGCGCAGCACTTTGCGCGCGTGCTCGCGGAACAGCTCCTCGCCTTCCTTCAGCGAGATCGAATTGACCACGCTCTTGCCCTGCAGGCACTTCAGGCCGGCTTCGATCACGCTCCACTTGGAGGAATCGACCATTACCGGGATGCGGGCGATGTCCGGCTCGGACATGATCAGGTTGAGGTAGCGGGTCATCGCCGCTTCCGAATCAATCAGGCCCTCGTCCATGTTGACGTCCAGGATCTGTGCGCCGCTGGCCACCTGCTGCCGGGCCACGTCCACCGCTTCTTCGTAACGACCTTCCTTGATCAGCTTGCGGAACTGCGCGCTGCCGGTGACGTTGGTGCGTTCGCCGACATTGACGAACAGCAGATCCGGGGTGATGACCAGTGGTTCCAGGCCGGACAGGCGGGTAGGGCGGACAGGCGTCATGATCGGCGGCAACTCAGCGGCAACAGGGGGGCGTGCGGGAGGGGGCGGAGGTGTTCATGCCGCCCGCACCTGGGCGGCAGGCAGGGTGCGCGGCGGCAGCCCGGCCACCGCCAGTGCGATCGCGCGGATGTGGTCCGGGGTGGAGCCACAGCAGCCGCCGACCAGGTTGAGCAGGCCATCTTCGGCAAACCCACGCAGGGTTGCGGCCATTTCCTCGGGTGTTTCGTCGTACTCGCCGAAGGCATTGGGCAGGCCGGCGTTGGGGTGGGCACTGACGTAGCAGTCCGACACCTGCGACAGGGTTTCCACGTGCGGACGCATGGCATCGGCGCCGAGTGCGCAGTTCAGGCCGATCGATAACGGTCGTGCATGCGCGAGTGACGCCTGGAACGCCTCGGCGGTCTGTCCGGACAGGGTGCGCCCGGAAGCATCGGTGATGGTGCCGGAAATCATGATCGGCAGCCGCGCGCCACGTGCATCGAAAGCCTCCTCGATGGCGTACAGCGCAGCCTTGGCGTTGAGCGTATCGAAGATGGTCTCGACCATGATCGTGTCGGCGCCACCATCGATCAGGCCATCGATGGCTTCGCGGTAGGTGCCGCACAGCTCATCGAAACTGGTGTTGCGGAAGCCGGGATCGTTGACGTCCGGGCTGATCGAGGCGGTGCGGCTGGTCGGGCCGAGCACGCCGATGACGAAGCGCGGCTTGTCCGGTGTGGTGGCCGCCACCGCATCACAGCAGGCACGGGCGACGGCGGCCCCGGCCTTGTTCAGCTCGTACACCAGGTGTTCGAGGTGGTAGTCGGCCTGGCTGACCGAGGTGGCGTTGAAGGTGTTGGTTTCCACCAGGTCCGCGCCCGCTTCCAGGTAGGCGGTATGGATGCCGGCGATGACCTCCGGCCGGGTCAGCAGCAACAGGTCGTTGTTGCCTTTCAGGTCGTGGCCCTCCGGGGGGCCGCCGTGGTCGCAGCCGGGGCCATGGGCGTGGTCGTAACCGCCGGCGAAGCGCTCGCCCCGGTAGTCCTCTTCCTGCAGGCCGTGGCGCTGGATCATCGTGCCCATCGCGCCGTCGATGATCAGGATCCGATCACGCAGGGCAGCGAGCAGTGATTCCACGCGTTGCGGGTGCAACCAGGGCAAGGCGGGCATGTCGACCTCAGGGTTTGTTGGCGATCAGCGAGATCACTTCGAAATGCGGCGGGCGCTTTTCGCGGGTGACCGTTTCCAGGTTGGAGACCTGCAGGCCGGCCTTGTCGACGAACTTCTTCAGCTCCTTGTCGCTGAAGCCGAGATTGACGTGGCCATAGGCATCGACCGCGGCCTTGTGCTCGTGGCGGGCCAGGCTGCACAGCAGCAGGCGACCGCCCGGGCGCAACACGCGCGCGGCTTCGGTGACCGCCTGCGCCGGCTTGCTGGCGTAGGTCAGGGCGTGCATCAGCACCACAAGGTCGAAGCTGCGGTCCTTGAAAGGCAGGGCATGCATGTCGCCCTCGCGGACTTCCACGTTCGGCAGGCGGCGCAGGCGTTCGCTGGCGGCGGCCACCACGCGCGCGCTGGTGTCGATGCAGACATAACGCCGGGCGTGCGGGGCGACCAGTTCGGCCAGCACACCGTCGCCGGAGGCGATATCCAGCACGTCGCCGGTTTCCAGCAATGGCAGCGCGGTGCGCGCCAGCGCTTCCCAGGTGCGGCCCGGGGAGTAGTGGCGCTCCATGTCGCCGGCCACGCTGTCGGCCCAGTTCTGGTCGGCAGCGCGGTGGGCGAGCACCGCCGCTACGCGTTCAGCATCCTGGCGCAGCAACGGGTCGTCGCTTCCGTTGCTCAGGGCATGCCACAATGCACGCTGCGCCGGGTCCAGCTGGGCTTCGTCGAAGCGGTAGTAGGCCGACACGCCCGCACGGCGGTCGCGCACAAGGCCGGCTTCCTTCAGGCGCGCCAGATGAGTCGATACCCGCGGCTGCGCCAACCGGGTGATGGCCGAAAGCTCGGCCACGGTCAGCTCTTCCTGCTCCAGCAGCGCCAGCAGGCGCACACGGGTAGCATCGGCGAACACCTTCAGGCGGGTCGACCAGTCTTCCAGATCCATAAACATCTACCTATCGCGATATAGAGATATATTCGCTGACGGGGGCTGCCCGGTCAAGCCGCCGCCAGGGCCGAGTCAGCCGCCAATGCCCCGCCCCCGGTACAATCGGCGAACCATTTTCCCGGGAGGGTGTTGTGGATTTCAGCTTTACCGAAGAGCAGTTGATGCTGCAGGACGTTGCGCGCCGGATCGCGCAGGAAAAGATCGCCCCGAGTGCGGAGCACCATGACCGTACCGGCGAGTTCCCGCTGGACAACATCCGCCTGCTGGGCGAGAACGGCCTGATGGGCATCGAAGTGCCGACCGAATACGGTGGCGCGGGCATGGACCCGATCGCGTACGTGCTGGCGATGGTGGAGGTCGCCGCCGGTGATGCTGCGCATTCGACCATCATGTCGGTCAACAATTCGCTGTTCTGCAACGGCATCCTGACCCATGGCAGCGAAGCGCAGAAGCAGAAGTACGTGCGCGCCATCGCCGAAGGCGAGGCCATCGGTGCATTCGCGCTGACCGAGCCGCAGTCGGGCTCGGACGCCACAGCCATGCGTTGCCGCGCGGTCAAGCAGGCCGACGGCAGCTATGTCATCAATGGCAAGAAGAGCTGGATCACCTCCGGCCCGGTGGCCAAGTACATCGTGCTGTTCGCGATGAGCGAGCCGGACAAGGGCGCGCGTGGCATCACCGCGTTCATGATCGACACCGACAAGGCCGGATTCGGCCGCGGCAAGACCGAACCGAAGCTGGGCATCCGTGCCTCGGCCACCTGCGAGATCGAGTTCAACGATTACGTGGCACAGCCCGAAGACGTGCTGGGCCAGGAAGGCGAGGGCTTCAAGATCGCCATGGGCGTGCTCGATGCCGGCCGCATCGGCATCGCCTCGCAGGCGATCGGTATTGCCCGTGCTGCCTATGAAGCGACCCTGGAGTACGTGAAGGACCGCAAGGCCTTCGGTGCGGCCATCGGTACCTTCCAGATGACCCAGGCAAAGATAGCCGACATGAAGTGCAAGCTGGATGCGGCGCTGCTGCTGACCCTGCGTGCAGCATGGGTGAAGGGTGAGGGCAAGCGCTTCAGCAACGAGGCGGCCATCGCCAAGCTGACCGCTTCGGAAGCGGCAATGTGGATCACCCACCAGGCCGTACAGATCCATGGCGGCATGGGCTACTCCAAGGAGATGCCGCTGGAGCGCTACTTCCGTGATGCCAAGATCACCGAGATCTACGAAGGCACCTCTGAAATCCAGCGCCTGGTGATTGCCCGCAACGAAACCGGACTGCGTTGATTGTCCCGTGCCGCGCCGCTGCAATGGCGGCGCGGCCAGTAGGTCCACGCCATGCGTGGATGGCGTTGTGTCCAGATGGCGTGCCCGCCTCTTGCCTGCCAGGATGCATGCTGCTCCAATGCGGATCGTTTTTTCTGGAGATACCGCATGATCTACCGCGGCTGGGGCTTCATGACGCTGGTCACGCCGATCGCAGGCATCCTGTTGCTGGCGTACTTCTTCCCGCACGACGGCCCCAAGGGCAACATCCCGCTGCAGCAGGTGCTGCTGGGTGGTGGCATCGGCGCGGCAGTGAACGTGCTGCTGGGCCTGTGGCTCAACCGTGCGCCGCGGCTGAAGGGTGAGGCTGCACCGCATCATTTCTTCTTCGTGCCCATGCAATGGGCCGCACTGGTGATCGTCGCTGCCTGCTCCATGATCGCGCTGCTGCGCTGAGGCTCGGCAGATGCAAACCTTGGTTGGCACCAATCGGAGAGTGCCAACGAAGGTTGGCAGCGACCAGGCAGCAAAGAAGAAGGCCCCGGATCGACCCGATCACCTGCCTGCGCAGGTCAATGTCCGCCCGTCCCAGCGACAATCCAGTTGGCCTGCAATGCCGCTGCCTTCGATGACCGTCACACCGTAAAGGCGTGCGGTATCGATCCAGCGTTGCATCGCCTCCTTGTCGTTGAACTGATAGACACCAGCAAAGCCCTGTGCAGTATCCGGATTGCTGGCGGCGCCGTCGGGGATGCGGTTGCCCTGTGCATCCTTGCTTCCGCCTTGCACATATCTGGCTTCGTTAACGGAGTCGGCGCGGACGAGGAGAGTTGTCTTGGAACCGTCCCGCCACGTGATGACGTATATCGCTCCGTCGATGCCAAGCGCCTTACTGACGAAGCTCAGGCCAATGGAAGAGAGAAACGTCGCCATGCTGTTCCAGATGGTGGAGTTGGTGGTAGCACCGGTGAACGCTTCACCGATCTGTGATTCAAGTCGGAACCGAGCGGTCGCCATCTGGGCGATATCGTGTGCGTTATGGCCCTTGAATTCATCGGGAAAGACGATGCCATTGGCCGCGCCTGGGTCGTCAGGGTGGATTTCGAACTGCACTCCCCTCTGACCGGTGCGGATGCCACGCCGGTCAAGCATCCCCATGATGCGGTTGAACGACGCGACAATCGGATCCGGCACGGGTATCCGGACCGCCCGGTACCTGCGCAGCTCTCGGTCGTACTCAACCTTGTAGCCATGAAGCCTGCGCTGGCTGAAATCTGCGACGATGGTGGGACCGGTGCCGGATGTGAGCGCCATCGCACGGGGGTCCGCGCAGTTGTCACAGACCAGCACGCCTGCGGCATGTGTCAACGGTGAGAACAATGCGCTCAGACCCAGCAGCGCAAGGAGTTGTACAGCTCGCGGGACAGACGAATTACGCATGGGATCCTCCCTGATGTTCCTGTGGTAGAGATCCTTGGTTAAAGCGCTGTTCCGGTGGAGGTTGTGACGGATTGCGCGATATTGGATTTGCTGATGGATGGTGCCAGCTGGTGACGCATATGGCCCAGAAGCCGAGGGCGATCACGATATCCATCGCCCAATCTGGAGATCCATCGGCACACATGGCTGTCAGAGGCGACACTCGCAGTTGACGAATCCCGCTCCGCCATGAACGGCCGGGCATGGGCTCGGCTCTACAGAAGAGCAGCAAAGAAAAAGGCCCCGGATCGCTCCGGGGCCTTTTGCGTTTCACCTCACCGTCGGATCAACGATCCGGGCGGTGGGCGCTTTCCGCATCACGCTGGCGGCCGAGGAATTCCTTGGACGGTTCATCCAGCTTGTCGCCGAGCATGCGGCGCACGACCACGAAGAACACCGGGATCATCAGCAGGCCGAGCAGGGTGGCGAACAGCATGCCGCCGATCACGCCGGTACCGATGGCGTGACGCGAGTTGGCGCCAGCACCGGTGGAGATCGCCATCGGGATGACGCCCATGATGAACGCGAAGGACGTCATCAGGATCGGGCGGAATCGCAGGCGCGCCGCTTCGATGGTGGCATCGCGCAGGGTCTTGCCCGCCGCACGCTGCTCCACCGCGAACTCCACGATCAGGATCGCGTTCTTCGCGGCCAGGCCGATCACCGTGATCAGGCCGATCTTGAAGAACAGATCGTTCGGCAGGCCACGCATCATCGACAGGGCGAGTGCGCCCAGAACGCCAAGTGGTACCACCAGCAGCACCGCCACCGGGATAGACCAGCTTTCATACAGCGCGGCCAGGCACAGGAACACCACCACGATGGACAGCACCAGCAGCAGCGTCGCGGCGTTGCCTGCCAGGATTTCCTGGTAGGACAGGCCGGACCAGTCGTAGCCGAAGCCGGCCGGCAGGTCGTCGTTGACGATGCCTTCCATGGTCTGCATCGCTTCACCCGAGCTGGTGCCCGGCGCCTGCGAGCCGACGATGTTGATCGCCGAGTAACCGTTGTAGCGGCTCAGCGACGGTGGTGCCGAGACCCATTCGGACTTGACCACCGTGCTCAACGGAATCATCGCGTTGGTGCCATCGGCGTTGGTGGTCAGGCTGGACGGGCTGTAGAAGCTCTTCAGCGACTCCTGGCCAGTGCGGTACGGACCATCAGCCTGCATGGTCACGCGCTTGATGCGGCCTTCGTAGAAGAAGTCGTTGACGTACACCGGGGCCAGCATCAGCTGGATGGTGCTGTACACGTCCGACACCGACATGCCCATCGACTGCGCCTGCACGCGGTCCACGTGCAGCTGCAGCTGCGGGGCGTTTTCCAGGCCGTTCGGGCGCACGCCCACCAGGTGGTCCGGCTTCTGCGCGGCCTGGCCGAGCAGGATGTTGCGGGCCTGGGTCAGCTGCTCGTAACCGGCGCCGCTGCGGTCCTGCAGCCACATGTCAAAGCCGCCGAACTGGCCAAGGCCCTGCACGGTCGGCAGGTTGACCACGAAGATCTGCGCTTCCTTGATGCCGTAGAACGCGCCGTTCATGTTCTGGATGAATTCCGGAGCAGTGAACTTGCGCTCTTCCCACGGCTTCAGGCGGATGAAGCCCATGCCCACGTTCTCGCCGGAGCCGACGAAGCTGAAGCCGGCCACCTGCAGCATGCCTTCATAGCCATCCTGCTTTTCCAGGATGCCGCGCATCTGTGCGAACGCTTCGTTGGTCTGGCTCTTGGTCGAGCCCGGCGGCAACTGCACGATCGCCAGTGCATAGCCCTGGTCTTCCTCAGGCAGGAAGCTGCCCGGCATGCGGGTGAACAGGAAACCGCACAGCGCGGTCAGCACCACGAACAGGATCATCCAGCGTGGTGCGTGGCGCACCGCGGAGGTGATGTGGCCCACATAGGTGTGGCTGATCTTGTCGTAGTACTTGTTGAAGGTGCGGTAGACGATGTTCGGGTTGTCGTTGTGCGTCGGCTTGAGGAATGTGGCGCACAGCGCCGGGGTGAAGCCCAGCGCCAGGAACGCCGAGAACGCCATCGAGATGGCGATGGTCAGGGCGAACTGCTTGTAGATCTCACCGGCCGCACCGCCCTGCAGGGCGGAGGGGATGAACACCGCCGCCAGCACGACGGTGATGGCCACCACCGCGCCGGTGATCTGGGTCATCGCCTTCTGCGTGGCCGGCTTCGGCGCCAGGCCTTCCTCGGTCATGATGCGTTCGACGTTCTCGATCACCACGATCGCGTCATCGACCACGATGCCGATCGCCAGCACCATCGCAAACAGGGTCAGCTGGTTGATCGTGAAGCCGATCATCCACATGCCCAGGAACGTACCCAGCAGGGCCACCGGGATGACCAGGGTCGGGATCAGGGTGGCGCGGAAGTTCTGCAGGAAGATCAGCATCACCAGGAACACCAGCAACACCGCTTCGAACAGGGTCTTGACCACTTCCTGGATCGAGATCTTGACGAAGGTGGTGCTGTCGTAAGGCGAGAACCAGGTGACGCCGGCCGGGAAGCTGGGCTGCAGCTCGTCCATCTTGCCGCGCACTGCCTCGGCCACGTTCAGGGCGTTGGCGCCCGGCAGCAGCTGGATGGCGAAGGCGCCGGTGGGCTTGCCGTTGTACTGGGTATCAAAGCCGTAGTTGTTGGCACCGAAGGCGACGCGGGCGATGTCCTTCAACAGCACGCGCGAGCCATCGGCATTGGCGCGCAGGATGATGTTCTCGAACTCCTGCGGCGAGCTGAAGCGGCCTTCGGCCGACACCGTGGCGGTGAAGTGCTGGCCTTCCGGCGACGGGTCGGAGCCCAGTGCACCGGCGGCGAACTGCACGTTCTGCGCGCGTACCGCCGCCAGCACCTGGCTGGCCGACAGGCCATAGCCCTGCATCTTTTCCGGGTTGAGCCAGATGTTCATGGCGTACTCGGAACCGAACTGCTGGGTGCTGCCGACGCCGGGGATGCGCGAGACCTGGTCGAGCACGCGCGAGCCGACGATGTCGTTCAATGCGTCACGGTTGATCGTCGGCGTATCGGACTGCAGCGCCACCACCATCAGGAAGCCGGCGTTGGCCTTGGCCACCACCACACCCTGCTGGGTGACTTCCGAAGGCAGTCGCGGCGTGGCCAGCGAGACCTTGTTCTGCACCTGCACCTGGGCGATGTCCGGATCGGTACCGGTCTCGAAGGTCAGGGTGATCGAGGCGCGGCCGTTGGAGGCCGATGAGGAGCTGAAGTAGAGCAGGTGATCGATGCCGGTCAGCTGCTGCTCGATCACCTGGGTGACCGATTTCTCGGTGGTATCCGCACTTGCACCCGGGTAGGTGGCCGAGACGGTCACCTGCGGCGGGGCGATGTTGGGGTAGGACTCCACGCCGAGGTTGAGGATCGCGATCACGCCGCTGAGCGAGATCAGGATCGCCACCACCCAGGCGAAGACTGGATGTTCGATGAAAAATTTAGGCATGACGGAAGGTCCCGTTACTGCTTGTTCGATTCGGTGGCGGCTGGCTCGGCCTTGTCGGCCTGGTCAGCCTTGGCCGGTGCCTTGGCGTCGGTCGGGGCTGCGGCCGGCGCGCCCGCAGCAGCACCGCCGGCGGCAGGCTTGCCGTTGGCGTCCTGGCCCGGGGTCCACGGCTTGGCCGTGGCCGGCGCGCCTTCCTTGACCTTCTGCACGCCGGCGACGACTACCTTGTCACCCGCGGCCAGGCCCTCGCTGACCAGCCAGTTGCCGTTCTGCGCGCCGTCGGTCTTTACGTTCTTGCGGACGACCTTGCCGTCGGCACCCACCACCATCACATAGCCGCCGTTGGTGTCACGCAGCAGGGCCTGCTGCGGCACCAGGTAGGCGTTGTTGCGCTCGCCCAGGTTGGCCTGGAAGCTGACGAAGGCGCCCGGCAGCAGGATCTTCTGCGGGTTCGGCAGCACCGCGCGCAGCGACACCGCGCCGGTGGCCGGGTCGACCGTGGTCGAGGAGAAGTCCAGCGTGCCCGGCTCGCTGTAGGTGCTGCCGTCGGCCAGTTTGACGTTGACCGTGGCCTTGCCGTCGCCGGACAGGGCCAGGTTGCCCTTGGCCTGCTGCGCACGCAGCTGGGTCAGTTCATCCACGCTCAGCGAGAAGTTCACGTACAGCGGGTCGAGCTGGTCCACGGTGGTCAGCAGGGTCACATCGCCCTGGCCCACCAGTGCGCCTTCGGTGACCTGCTGCTTGTTGGCCACGCCACTGATCGGCGCGGTGACTTCGGTGTAGCCCAGGCTGATGCGCGAGGACGTCACCGCAGCTTCGGCCTGCTTGACCGCGGCCAGCGCGGTGCGCTCGGCCGACTCGGCATTGTCCAGGTCTGCCTTGGACACGAACTTCTGCGGCGCCAGCGAACGGGCGCGGTCAGCGGCGACCTTGGCGTTGGCGTAGGTCGCGCGGGCCGAAGCCAGCTGGGCCTCGGAGGCGTTGAGCGAGGCGCGCAGGGGCGCCGGGTCGATCAGGAACAGGGTCTGGCCCTGCTTGACCTCGCTGCCTTCCTGATAGACGCGCTTGAGCAGCACGCCGGGCACGCGGGCGCGCACATCGGCGCTGCGGAACGGCGACAGGCGACCGACCAGCTCGCGCTGCAGCGGCAGGGTCTGCGGCTTGGCGTCGATCACGCCCACCTCCGGCGGTGGGGGCGTCGGCTGTTCCGGCTTCTTGCAGGCAGCTACGGCGACAGCGACGGCGCACGTCAAGGCAAGGGTGCGGAGTGGGGCGGTCATCAGGAGGAACTCCGGGGTTGGTTTGAAGACGGGGCCGGCGAGGGCTGCGGCGCGAATGCGCGCAGGAAGCCATCGACGGAGAACTCTGCCCAGCGCCGACGCAATGCAGCGTCATCACGATGGGGGGTATGGAAGCGCTGTTTGTCGAAATCCTGACCGGCAATCATGCTCAGCAGCAGTTCGGCCATGAAGTGCGGGTCGTCATGCCGCAGCAGCCCGCGACTGCAAACGGTTTCAATCCATTCAGCAAGATGAAGCGTCAACGCGCCGGCGCCATGCCGGTACAGCGTACGCGCCTCTTCGGGAAACTGTGCTGCATCGGCGGCGATCAGGCGGCAGGCCTGGCCGACATGGGGCTGGTTGAAGTGCTCCAGGAAGTCGGTGGCGAACTGCAGCAGGCTGCCACGCAGGTCGTCACCGCGGAGTGCACGCAGCATGGCCCCGGTGGCGTGGCCCACATGGCGCTGCATCACCCGCCGCAGCAGGGCCTGCTTGTTGCCGTAGCGCGAGTACAGGGTCTGTTTCGAGCAGCCTGCCTGCTGGGCGACCGCGTCCATGCTCATCTGCATGCCCTGTTGGGCAAGCAGTTCGCGCACGGCGTCGAACACGCGCTCATCACGCGCGTCGAGGGCGACAGGAAGGTAGGCCGGATTCACGCGGTGGACTATACCGTCCAGTTCAGGATTGTGGAATCGCGCCGATGTTGCCGCATGTGTCTTCCGGTAACACGTTTTGCCGATCCTGTCGGCAACGCTGTGCGACTGCGATGCCCATACCGGTGCGAACTGAATAGGGCGTCTAAACCGCAGCAAACCCGAATCTGGTTATTCCGTCCTGCAGCAAGGCCTTTTCGTGCGGTAGGGCTACAATTTCATTTTCCCAACTGAGCAAGCGCGCCGCTCTGCCATGAAACCGCAAAAAACCGCAGCCAAGACCGTGAAAAACAAAAGCAAACCAGTTGAGTCGGAGGTCGCAGTGACCGCTGGTTTCTCCCTGGAGCCGGTGTACACGGCCTTGCGCAAGCGTTACCCCGCGGCCGCCCAGGCCGAGGCAGTGGCATTCGCCGCCGATTTCTACAAGCGCATGGAGGCCGACGAGTTCCCCCATCACAGCGCTGAGGAGTGGGCCGCGCTCGCAGCCGAAACGCTGGAATTCGCCCGTGCCCGCAAGGCCGGCAAGGCCAATGTCCGCGTGTTCAATCCGACCGCGAAGGCCAACGGTTGGGAATCGCCGCACACCGTGCTGCAGATCATCAACGACGACATGCCGTTCCTGGTCGACACCGTGACCATGTCACTGGCCGAGCATGGCATCGGCGTACACGTGCTGGGCCACCCGGTTCTGCATTTCACCCGTGACAAGGCCGGCAAGCTGACCAAGGTCGGCGAGGGCCAGCTGGAATCGGTGATGCTGCTGGAGATCGACCGCCAGCCGGCCGAAGCCATGGCAGACATCGAGCAGGCCATCAACAAGGCGCTGGACGAAGTGCGCGCCATTGTGCGCGACTGGCAGCCGATGCAGGACAAGGCGCTGGCGCTGGCCGACGACCTGGGCAGCCGCCAGCTGCCGGTCGACGCCGCTTCGCGCAAGGAAGCACAGGAATTCCTGCGCTGGGCCGCCGACAACCACTTCACCTTCTTCGGCTACCGCGAGTACCGCGTCGAGAAGCAGGGCAAGGAAGACGTGCTGGCGCCGCTGAACGACACTGGCCTGGGCCTGATGCGCGGCAAGGACAAGTCCGCTGCACGTCCGGTCAAGACCCTGGCCGCGCAGGGCCTGAACACCACGTCCGGGCTGAAGGACGCGCTGATCCTGACCAAGACCAATGCCCGTTCGCGCGTGCACCGCGCCGGCTACATGGACTACATCGGCGTGCTGGAATTCGACGCCAAGGGCAGGATCATCGGCGAACAGCGCTTCCTCGGCCTGTTCACCTCCAGCGCCTACAACCGCCGCCCGTGGGAAATCCCGCTGGTGCGCCAGCGCTACGAGCACGTGATGAAGCAGTCCGGCCTGGCCGGCTCCAGCCACAGCGGCAAGGCCCTGCGCCACATCCTGGAAACCCTGCCGCGCGAAGAACTGTTCCAGTCCAGCGAGGACGAACTGTTCCGCACCGCGATGGGCGTGCTGGGCCTGCAGGAGCGTGTGCGCAGCCGCCTGTTCCTGCGTCGCGACAAGTACAGCCGTTTCATTTCCGCGCTGGTCTACCTGCCGCGCGAGCGTTTCAACACCGACGTGCGCCTGCGCATCGAAGCGATGCTCAAGGAAGCGCTGCACGGCGAGTACGTGGACAGCTCGGTGGTGCTGGGTGAATCGCCGTTGGCCCAGGTGCACCTGATCGTGCGTCCGAAGCCGGGCGAAATGCTCGACGTCGATACCGCCGAACTGGAGCAGAAGCTGGCCCAGGTGCTGCGCAACTGGCAGGACGACCTGCGCGAAGCGCTGGTCACCCGTCATGGTGAAGCCGAAGGCCTGCGCATTGCTGCACGTATCGGCAAGGCGCTGCCGGCCGGTTACATCGAAGACAACAGCACCGCCGTTGCCGCCAACGATGTCAGCCAGCTCGACGCGCTGACCGGTCCGGACGACCTGCGCCTGAGCCTGCAGGCCGTGCCGCGCGAATCCGGCGATGGCCTGCGCCTGAAGCTGTATCGCCAGCTGGATGACATCCCGCTGTCGGACGCGCTGCCGATGATGGAAAACATGGGCCTGCGCGTGATCGCCGAGCGTCCGTACCGCCTGTCGGTGGACAACGCGCCGGTGTACGTGCAGGACTTCGAGGTCGAGTCGACCGCTGGTGCGATCGATGCGGCCAGCGTCGATGAAGCCTTCGGTGAGACCTTTGCCCGCGTCTGGCACGGCGATGCCGAGAACGATGGCTTCAACCGCCTGGTGCTGGCTGCCGGCCTGCACTGGCGCCAGGTCGCCATGCTGCGTGGCTACTGCAAGTACCTGCTGCAGACCGGCGTGCCGTTCTCGCAGGCTTACGTCGAAGGCACCTTCACCCGCTACCCGTTGCTGGCACGCCTGCTGGTGGAACTGTTCGAAGCCCGCTTCGATCCGGCCACCGGCCATGAAAGCAAGGAAGACATCGCCGCTGGCCAGGCGCAGCTGAAGGCCCACCTCGAGGTGCTGGCTGCCGGCGACGAGGCCACCCTGAAGGTGCTCAAGACCGTGGTCGACGCCCGCAAGGGTGACCGCGATACGCAGATGCAGGCCGCGCGCGAAGCGCTGCTGAAGCTGATGGACCGCGTGTCGAGCCTGGACGAGGACCGCATCCTGCGTTCCTTCATGGGCGTGATCGATGCGACCCTGCGCACCAGCTACTACCAGACCGATGCCAATGGCCAGCACGGCCATGTCATCAGCTTCAAGTTCGATTCGGCCCTGGTGCCGGACCTGCCCAAGCCGCGCCCGTACCGCGAAATCTTCGTGTATGGCCCGCGCGTGGAAGGTACCCACCTGCGCTTCGGTGCCGTCGCCCGTGGCGGCCTGCGCTGGTCGGATCGCCGCGAAGACTTCCGTACCGAAGTGCTGGGCCTGGTCAAGGCGCAGATGGTCAAGAACACCGTCATCGTGCCGGTCGGTGCGAAGGGCGGCTTCTTCGCCAAGATGCCGCCGGTGAACGGTGATCGCGATGCGATCTTCGCCAACGGCGTGGCCTGCTACAAGCTGTTCATCCAGGGCCTGCTGGACATCACCGACAACATCGTCAACAACAAGATCGTGCCGCCGGTGGATGTCGTGCGCCATGACATGGACGATCCGTACCTGGTGGTGGCCGCCGACAAGGGCACCGCGACCTTCTCCGACATCGCCAACGGCCTGGCCATCGCGCACGGCTTCTGGATGGGCGATGCATTCGCCTCCGGCGGTTCGGTCGGTTACGACCACAAGGGCATGGGCATCACCGCGCGCGGCGCATGGGAGTCGGTCAAGCGCCACTTCCGTGCACTGGGCCGTGACAGCCAGACCCAGGACTTCACCGCGGTTGGCGTCGGCGACATGTCCGGCGACGTGTTCGGCAACGGCATGCTGCTGTCGCGCCACATCCGCCTGGTCGCTGCGTTCGACCACCGCCACATCTTCCTGGACCCGAACCCGGATGCAGCGACCACGTTCGTCGAACGTGAGCGTCTGTTCACCGTGCCGCGTTCGAGCTGGGCGGACTACGATGCCAAGCTGATCAGCAAGGGCGGCGGCGTGTATCCGCGCAGCCTGAAGTCGATCGAGATCACCCCGCAGGTACGTGAAGCGCTGGGCCTGGACGAGAACGTCAAGGCGCTGTCGCCGAACGATCTGATGAGCGCGATCCTGAAGGCACCGGTCGACCTGCTGTGGAACGGCGGCATCGGTACCTACGTCAAGGCCGCCAGCGAGCAGCACAGCGATGTCGGCGACCGCGCCAACAACGCCCTGCGCGTGAATGGTGGCGAGCTGCGCTGCAAGGTGGTGGGCGAGGGCGGCAACCTGGGCATGACCCAGCTGGGCCGCATCGAAGCTGCCCAGGCCGGCGTGCTGCTCAACACCGACTTCATCGACAACTCGGCCGGTGTGGATACCTCCGACCACGAAGTCAACATCAAGATCCTGCTCAACGATGTGGTGCGGGCCAAGAAGCTGACCGTCGAGCAGCGCAACAAGCTGCTGGCGTCGATGACCGACGAAGTCGCCGCGCTGGTGCTCAACGACAACTACCGCCAGAACCAGGCCCTGAGCCTGATGGAGCGGATGGCGGTCAAGCGCCTGGGGTCCAAGCAGCACTTCATCCGTACCCTGGAACAGCAGGGCCTGCTGGATCGCCAGATCGAGTTCCTGCCGTCCGATGCCGAGCTGTCCCAGCGCAAGGCACGCGGCCAGGGCCTGACCCGTCCGGAACTGTCGGTGCTGCTGTCCTATTCCAAGCTGGTGGCGTTCGCCCAGCTGCTGGATTCGGACATTCCGGAAGATCCGTACCTGTCCAAGGAGCTGCAGCGTTACTTCCCGACGCCGTTGCAGAAGAAGTACGCCGACGCAATGGAGCGCCACCGCCTGAAGCGCGAAATCATCGCCACGGCCGTGACCAACCAGACCATCAACCGCATGGGCGCCACCTTCCTGATGCGCATGCAGGAAGACACCGGCCGTTCCATTGCCGAGGTCGCCAAGGCCTACACCATCAGCCGCGAAACGCTGGACGCACGCGCGCTGTGGGCGCAGATCGACGCACTTGATGGCACGCTGCCGGAGTCGGTGCAGATCGACGCGCTGGAAGTGATCTGGAAGCTGCAGCGTTCGTTCGTGCGTTGGCTGCTGTCGCGCCCGGGCCCGATGCCGGGCATCACCGAGGCGGTCAACCGCTACCAGGGTCCGTTCAACGACATCCGTGTTGCTTCGGGTGTGCTGCCGGATTCGCAGCGTCCGACCTACGAAGCCCTGGTGGCCGAGTGGAAGGAAAAGGGCCTGCCGTCGGCGCTGGCACAGCAGCTGGCCGAACTGCACTTCCTGGAACCGGCGTTCGACATCATCGAACTGGCCCGTACCCGCAAGCTGAAGCCGGTGGATGTCTCCAAGATCCACTTCCGCCTGGGCGATGCCCTGCAGCTGCCGTGGCTGTTCGAGCAGATCGACGCGCTGGAGGTCAACGGCCGCTGGCACGCAGTGGCACGTGGCGTGCTGCGCGACGAACTGGCCGCACACCACCGCAGCCTGGCCGGCCAGGTGCTGGCCACCAAGGGCAGCACCGCTGAAGCCAAGGTCGCCGCGTGGATCGGTCGTGACGACAGCAGCCTGCGCTTCACGCTGGCGATGCTGGCCGAACTGGCCGAGCAGAAGACCCTCGACTACCCGACCGTTTCGGTCGCGGTGCAGCGCCTGGGTCAGCTCGCTGCCCACGGCGCGTAAGTGAGGTAGTGCCAGGCCACGCCTGGCATGCGTGAACCGGAACGGCCCCGCGAAAGCGGGGCCGTTTTTTCTTGCGGACGACCGCCGGGCATGGCCCGGCGCTACCGATGTACGGCGGAGCAGGTAGCGCCGGGCCATGCCCGGCGAGCGCAGCGGTGCTCGGTTATGCTCTCCACCAAGCCTTCCCCCGGATCCACCGATGAGCGACACCCCCCGCATCGCTTTCCTGGCCAGTACCACCGAACCTGCACAGATGGCCCGTGCGGCGATGGTCTCGCGCTATGGCGACCACGCCCCGGACCAGGCCGATGTGCTGTGCCCGCTCGGCGGCGATGGCTTCATGCTGCAGACCCTGCATCGTCACGGACACCTGGGCAGGCCGGTGTTCGGGATGAAGCTGGGCACGGTGGGTTTCCTGATGAACCAGTACCGCGGCGACGACGACGTGCATGCGCGTATCGCTCGTGCCGAGCCGGCCCACCTGCGCCCGCTGGAAATGATGGCATTGACCGAATCGGGTACCACCACCGGCTCGCTGGCCTACAACGACGTCTCGCTGCTGCGCCAGACCCGGCAGGCGGCGCATATCGGCATCGACCTCAATGGCCAGGAGCGGGTGGGCGAACTGATCGGTGATGGCGTGCTGGTGGCCACCCCGGCCGGAAGCACCGCCTACAACTATTCCGCACATGGGCCGGTACTGCCGTTGGGCTCGCACACCATCGCCCTGACGCCGCTGGCCCCCTATCGCCCGCGACGCTGGCGCGGCGCCATCCTCAAGGCCGACACCGAAGTGCGCTTCCGCGTGCTCGATCCCTACAAGCGTCCGGTCAGCGTCACCGCCGATTCGCACGAGACCCGCGATGTGGTCGAAGTGACGATCCGTGAGTCGCGCGAGCACCGGGTGACCCTGCTGTTCGACCCGGAGCACAACCTTGAAGACCGGATCCTGAGCGAACAGTTCGTTTTTTGACGACAATAGGCGGCCGGCACTGCCGACCGCTTGAAGGACCCCACCGATGGGCGACAACTCCCCCCGTTTGCTGACCGTCGCGGTGACCTCGCGTGCGCTGTTCGACCTGGAAGAAAGCCATGCGCTGTTCGAGAGCGATGGTGTGGCCGCCTATGCCGAGTACCAGCGCCAGCACGAGGACGACATCCTCGGGCCGGGCGTGGCCTTCCCGGTGGTGCGCAAGCTGCTGGCACTGAACCAGGGCGCCAGCCCCGAGAACCCGCGCGTGGAAGTGATCCTGCTGTCACGCAACTCGGCCGATACCGGCCTGCGCATCTTCAATTCCATCCAGCACTACGGGTTGGGCATCATCCGCGCGACCTTCACCGCCGGTGAGCCGACCTGGCCGTACGTGAAGCCGTTCGGCACCGACCTGTTCCTGTCGGCCAATCCGGAATCGGTGCGCAGCGCGCTTCGCCATGGCATCGCTGCGGCCACCATCCTGCCCAAGCCGCCGGGTGAGACCGCTGCCGCTGCCGCCGACCAGATCGACATCACCCGCCCGGCCGGGCAGCTGCGCATCGCCTTCGATGGTGATGCGGTGATCTTCGGGGACGAGAGCGAGCGCATTTCCCGCGAGCAGGGCGTGGAAGCCTTTGGCCGGCACGAACGCGAGCGTGCACGCGAGCCGCTCAGTGGCGGTCCGTTCCGCGGCTTCCTCTCGGCGCTGCACACGCTGCAGGAAGTGTTCCCGGCCGGCGACAGCGCGCCCATCCGTACGGCGCTGGTGACCGCGCGTTCTGCACCGGCGCATGAGCGGGTGATCCGTACCCTGCGCGAATGGGGCGTGCGCCTGGACGAGGCGCTGTTCCTGGGAGGTCGACACAAGGGCCCGTTCCTGCAGGCGTTCGGTGCCGACATCTTCTTTGACGATTCGCAGCACAACATCGACAGTGCTCGTGAACATGTAGCCGCTGGCCACGTGCCGCATGGTGTCGCCAACGAAGGGTGATCGTCGCCGGGCATGGCCCGGCGCTACCGGTTACGGGCTGCCTGACATCCCCAACTGCAGGTCCACCACCTTCCAGCGCAGGCCCTGCGGTTCCAGCACTACCTTCAACGGAGGCTGGCCGGGGCCGCGATCGACGTCGACCACGAAGCGGTCCAGGGCTTCGAAGTGGTGTTCGGCGTTCTTCAGCGGTCGCGCCGGCTCGGTTGCAGCCAAGGCCTCGCCGCCCTGCAGTTCATTGCGGCCGCGCTTCCACAGGACGTGGCCCTGCAACATCGCGCCGATACCGGTGGGCGTGACCATCGTGTCCACCGCAGCGCCGCCCAGCTGGTCACCCAACCCGTACAGCAGGGCACCGAAGGGACTGGCAGCGACCTCGGGGCCGGCCTGGCGCACCAGGTAGTCATTGAGCTGGGCACGCAGGCTGGTACGCACGCGTGGGAAATCCACGTAGCGCTCCAGACGGGCGGTGTCCCGTTGTTCGATGGCCTTGGACAGGCCATGCACGGTCAGGTAGGGGCCGCCGAACCACCAGGCGGCCACCACAGCGATCAGCAGAACGAGGATGCCAATGAGCTTCTTCATGCTGCACAGCCTGCCGCAAGTACGGTTGCCGGTGGTGAACGGCGGGTGATCCCAGCGATGCCACCGGCGCCGCTCAGAACTCCAGGTCCAGTGCAGCGCACAGGTAGTCCACGAACGGGCCGAGCGCCGCCAGGTCCTTGCCGAGCGTGGACAGCAGGCGCGGGCCGGTCATCGTGGCATCGTCCAGCGAACGCCACATCACCCAGTTGCGGTGCTTGAGGTCATCGATGAACTCGAAGTCAGCCGGGAAGCCGCGCGGTGGACGCACCAGCTTCTCGGTTTCCTCGAAGTCGAAACGCCTGCGCAGCGCCGGCGCGTGCGCAGCCGCCTTCCAGCTGCCCGGGTTGTCGAGGATGAAGTGGCGGACGCGGCGCTGGGTTTCCGGTTCGGGATGCCACAGCCCGGCGCCGACGAAGCTCTCGCCCGGTTGCAGGTGCACGTAGAACGAGGGTGCGGCCACTTCGCGGCGGCGCTCATGGAACAGGCGGGCACCCTGCCAGGTCTTGTACGGTGATTTGTCGTTGGAGAACCGCGCGTCGCGGTGGATGCGGAACAACGAGCCGCCCACGCCACGCGTGTCTGCGCGGAAGTGTCCGCTGACCTCGGCCAGCGCCGGCTGCAGGTCGCCCAGCAGGCGCAGGAATGGCTGCCGCACGTGGTCTTCGTACTGCTGGCGATGGTCGTTGAACCAGGTCTTGTCGTTGTGCAGCGCCAGGCTGCGCAGGAACTTGAAACTGGCATCGGAGAAATAGGTGCTCACAGGTCCTCCTGCAGGTGCTGGCCCCAGTCACGCAGCGATTGCAGCAGCGCGGCGCGGCGGGCATCGTCGGGTGCTTCGGCTGCCAGCGCGTCGAGCTGCTGCTGGAACTGGGCCAGGTTGAGTTCGCCCATGCCTTCCTCGCCGAACAGGCGCTGGCGGCGATAGGCATTCCAGCGCTCGCGTTCTTCCGGTGCAAGGCTGTCGGGATGATTGCGGGCGCGGTAGCGGAACAACAGCTCGGGCAAGCGCGGGTCGCGGAAGCGGCCTTCCAGTGCCGCCAACTGTTCCGGTGGCGTGGTCCGTGCCAGTGCCAGCAGCGGTTTGTCGCCGGCACCGAGGAAGCCGTCGTACAGCGAAGCATCCACGTCGGAGACGATCGCCACGCGCGGCTGGTTGTAGACCTGGCGCGCCTTCTCGGCCAGCTGCGGCGCGAACGCGCGCAGGCGTTCGGCCTTGGCTTCGATCGCCGCCACGTCCAGCCCGAGTCGTGCGTGGTCATCAGCGCGCAGGTGGTTCCAGGCCACCAGCGCCGGCACCTTGTTCAGGTGCACTTCCTTCAACGGCACCCGGGCCACGCCTTCGGGCAGTTCGCTGGCGCGCAGGTACAGGCGCTGGGCGATCACGTCGGCGGGCAGTTCCAGCAGGTCATCGATGTCGCCGTCGAGATCGAACACGATCACCCGGTTGTTGATGGTCGGATGTACCGCCAGCGGCAACACCGGTGCCGCGCAGAGGCGGCTGGCCGGGTAGCGCATCGAGATATGCAGCACCGGCTTCAGCGCGGTGACGTCGAGCAGGCTGCCGACGAAACGCTTGTCGCGCAGTTTCAGCGCGTAGTCCCACAGGCGCGGCTGCGACTGCTTGAACAGGCGCGCCATGCCGATCGTCGCGCGCACGTCCGACAGCGCTTCGTGGGCATCGCCCTCGCGCACGCCGTTGGCCTCGGCCAGATGCTCCAGCTTGAACGAGGTGGCGCCATCCTCGCGTTTGGGCCAGTGGATGCCGTCCGGGCGGATGGCATGCATCAGTCGCAGCATGTCCAGCAGGTCCCAGCGCGAGTTGCCGTTGCGCCACTCGCGTTCGTACGGGTCGTGGAAGTTGCGGAACAGGCCGTAGCGGATGAACTCGTCGTCGAAGCGCAGGGTGTTGTAGCCCAGTGCGCAGGTACCGGGGCGCGAGAGCTGCTCGTTGATGCGATCGAACGCCTCGGCTTCGCTGATGCCTTCGGTCAGCGCCTGCTGCGGCGTGATGCCGGTGACCATCGTTGCCATCGGCGAGGGCAGCAGATCATCGGCCGGGCGAACGAAGAAGCTGACCGGCGTGTCGATCTCATTGAGGTCGCTGTCGGTACGGATTGCCGCGTACTGGGAGATACGGGTGCGGCGCGGATCCTGGCCGAAGGTTTCCAGGTCGTAGAACAGGAAGCTGTCGGCCATCAGTGCGCGCCCTCCAGCACCGGCAGCTGCGCATGGATCTGCGCCTGCAGTGCGTTCCAGTCGATGTTGTCCAGCGTATCGTGGCCTGCAGTGGCGGCGATCAGCATCGCGCGCTGGATGTCGGTGCGGCGCAGTGCCTCGGCGTAGGGCGTGTGCAGGAACGTCACCATCGTGTAGTGCGGGACGAAACGCGTGGGCCAGCGCCGCTGCAGTTCCTGTTCCAGCTCACGTTGCAGCAGGAAGGCCGGATCGGCCACCCTGTCACGCATCTCCAGATAGTTTTCCAGCGCCATCTGCTGGATCGCACGCGCGTTCGGCTTGCGCTCGGCCTCGAATGCGGCGAACGCACTCTGCAGGTCGTCCGCCTCCATCAGATGGCGGGCCAGCGCCACGCAGTCCTCGAACGCGCAGTTCATGCCCTGGCCGTGGAACGGCACCATCGCATGCGCGGCGTCACCGATCAGCACGGCACGTGCCTGCTGGTGCCAGCGTTGCAGGGTGAGGGTGCCGAGCAGGCCGGGCGGATGCTGCTCCCAGTCTGCACGCAGGTTGGGAATCAGCGGCAGGGTATCGGCGAACTCACGCGCGAACAGCGCTTCGGCCTGGGCGCCGGTGGTGACCGTGGCAAAGCTCGGATCGCCATCGTTGGGCAGGAACAGGGTGACGGTGAAGGTGCCCTCGTGGTTGGGCAGGGCGATGCACATGTAGTGGCCACGCGGCCAGATATGCAGGGCATTGCGCTCGATGCGGAAGCCGCCATCGTCGCCCGGCGGAATTTCCAGTTCCTTGTAGGAATGGTCGAGGAAGGCAATGTCCTCGCCCAGCGGCTCGCGCCGGTTCATCGCCGCACGCAGCGCCGAGCCGGCGCCATCGGCACCCACCAGCGTATCGAAGCGGATATCGTGCGGGCTGTCGTCACGATCATCGATGAAGCGTGCGTAGCCCGCATCGAAATCGACGGTGTGCAGGCGGCGGTGGAAATGCACGGTGGCGCCGGCCTGCTCGGCCAGTTCCAGCAGCGTGGTGTTCAGGTCACTGCGATGGATCGACCAGATCACTTCGCTGTCGTCGCGACCATAACGCTGCAGCTGCGGCTCGCCCTCGCGCGGATGCACCATGCGCCCGCGCATCATCACCGCCCGCGCCATCACTTCGTCTTCCACGCCGGCCTGGCGCAACGCGTTGCGCCCGCGCTCGGCCAGGGCCAGGTTGATCGAACGGCCGCTTTCGTAATCGGCGATGCGCGGATCGCCACGGCGTTCGTACAGGGTGATGCGCCAGCCCTGCCGTGACAGCAGGATGGCCAGCAGGGATCCGGCCAGGCCGGCGCCGACAATGCTCAGCGAGCGGGGTGCATGTGCGATCAACGAACTGTCCAGCAGTAGGGGAGGGCGGCTTACAGGCCAGCCCAGGCTTCCACTTCCTCGACGAAGTGGTGCACGTCGAGGTAGCGGTTGTAGAGCGGGGTGGGCGAGATGCGGATGACGTCCGGTTCGCGCCAGTCACCCAGCACGCCGATGGCGCGCAGGTGTTCGAACAGGGCGCGTCCACGCTCGCGGCCACCGATCACCCGCAGCGACAGCTGGCAGCCGCGGCGCTCCGGCTCGGCCGGGGTGACGATCTCAAGCACCTGCGGCAGGCGCGCGCGTACCAGTGCGTCGAGCATGCCGGTCAGTGCCAGCGACTTGCTGCGCAGCGATTCCATACCAGCGCGTTCGAACAGGTCCAGCGATGCCCGCAGTGGCGCCAGGCCGAGGATCGGCGGGTTGCTCAGCTGCCAGCCCTCGGCACCGACCGCCGGCGTGAACTGCGGTGCCATCTGGAAGCGGGTGGCTTCGTCGTGGCCCCACCAACCGGCGAAGCGCGGCAGGGTGGTGTCGCGATGATGGCGCTCGTGTACGAAGGCACCGGCCACGGCGCCCGGGCCGCTGTTGAGGTACTTGTAGTGGCACCACACGGCGAAATCCGGGGCGACGTCATGCAGGCGCAGCGGCAGGTTGCCGACCGAGTGCGCCAGGTCGAAGCCGATGCGCGCGCCCTGCAGGCGTGCGGCGCGGGTGATCGCATCCAGGTCGAAGGCCTGGCCGCTGCGGTACTGCACGCCGGGCCACAACACCAGCGCCAGGCGCGGACCGTGCGCGGCGATCGCACGCTCGATGGCAGCCATCGAGATCGTGCCGTTGGCTTCATCCGGCTGCACTTCCACCAGGCAGTCGGCCGGGTCGAAGCCATGGAAGCGGATCTGCGCCTCCACCGCATGGCGGTCGGTCGGGAACGCGCCGGCTTCCATCAGGATCACCGGGCGTTCGGCCGTGGGCCGGTAGAAGCTGACCATCATCAGGTGCAGGTTCACGCTCAGCGTGTTCATTGCCACCACTTCGCTGGGCAGTGCACCGACCACGCGCGCCAGCTGTGCGCTGACCAGGCGGTGGTACGACAGCCATTGGGTCGGCCCGGTGAAGTGGCCTTCCACTGCCAGTTCGCCCCACTGCTTCATCACTTCCTGCACCGCAGCCTGCGCACCGCGCGGCTGCAGGCCCAGCGAGTTGCCGACGAAGTAGGTCTGCTCACCGCCGCCGTGGCGCGGAATCAGGAATTCCTGCCGCAGCGGCCGCAGCGGATCGGCGGCATCAAGGGCAATGGCGTGGGTGCGGCTGAGCAGGTCGGACATGGTCGGGCAACAGGCTGCAACGGGGTTGCCAGTGTAGCGCCTGGGGCATGCATGATGCCTCGCGGTGCGCTCGCCGGGCGTGGCCCGGCGCTACCCGGAGGTCGCGTGCTTGGGTAGCGCCGGGCCATGCCCGGCGAACGTTCAATCCGCTGGCGCCGGCAACGGATCCACGTGGCCGCACGCGCTGCAGGTGCGCAGTTCCAGGCTGGCCTGGTAGTGCGCGAACACCTTCGGCAGGTCGGTCTCGATGTTCTGCAGCGTGAAGTACTCTTCGTACAGCTTGTGGTTGCAGCGCTCGCAATGCCAGATCACGCCATCGCGTTCATGCGGCAGGCGCTTGCGTTCCACCACCAGGCCGACGCCACCGGGCGGGCGCCGCGGTGAGTGCGGCACCTTGCCCGGCAGCAGGAAGATCTCGCCGGCCCGGATCGGGATATCGCGCACCGCGCCATCCTCCTGCACCTTCAGCACCATCTCCCCTTCCAGCTGGTAGAACCACTCCGGGCCTTCGTCGTAGTGGAAATCGGTGCGGCTGTTCGGCCCGCCGACCACCATCACGATGAAATCGCCGTTGTCGATCATCTTGTTGCCGACCGGCGGCTTCAACAGATGCCGGTTTTCCTCGATCCAGGCGTGCAGGTTTATCGGCGAAGCGAGCATGGTGTCTTCCCCAGGGGATCAGTCGCGCTTGCCCTTGCGCGGAACATAGGACAGCGCCTTTTCATAGGCCGGCTGCAGGTCTTCCTGGGAGCCGACGTCGATGCCCATCTCGCGCACGCGGCCGTCCTTCAGGCTGTACACCCAGCCGTGCACCATCAGCTTCTGGCCGCGGGCCCAGGCGTCCTGCACGATCGTGGAGCGGCACAGGTTGGCGACCTGCTCGATCACATTCAGTTCGCACAGGCGTGCGTGCTTGAGTTCATCGGTATCGATCGCATCGAGGATGGCGGTGTGCTTCTGCATGACATCACCGACGTGGCGCAGCCAGTTGTCAGCCAGGCCGACCCGGGTGTTGTGCAGGCATGCGTGTACGCCACCACAGCCGTAGTGGCCGACGATCAGGATGTGCTTCACCTTCAGCTGGTCCACCGCGTACTGCACCACGCTCAGGCAGTTCAGGTCGGTATGGGCGACCACGTTGGCCACGTTGCGATGCACGAACACCTCACCCGGGGCCATGCCGATGATCTGGTTGGCCGGCACGCGCGAGTCGGAACAGCCGATCCACAGGTATTCCGGATGCTGCTGCTTGGCCAGCTGATGGAAGAAATCCGGATCTTCCTTCTCGATCCGGTCAGCCCAGTCGCGGTTGTTCTGCAGCAGCTTGTGGATGTCTTTCATGTTCGGGGTCCCTGACGTCGGGTGGGGGCAAGGCGCGGCCGTTCTGGTCGCGTCGTCGCGGGAAACAGGGCGCTCAGCTGCCTGCGGCGGCTTCGTCGCGATACCGGCGCATCCACTGCGCCAGTTCGGTGGAATGGGGGTTGTCCAGGCGTTCCAGTTCGGCCATCACCGCCTGCTGGTTGGCCTCGGGGTGATTCTGGCTCAGCTTCAGCGTCAGCTGCACCTGCTCGACGGTGAAGCGGAAGCCGACGATGCCGCGCAGCTGGCGGCGGTGGTCGTCACGCTCGGGTTCGAACCGCCAGTTCTGGCCGACGCTGGCTTCGAAGTGGTCGCCGGTATCGCTGACCAGCTGGGCCAGGGCATCGGTATCGTCGAAGGGCTGCAACTGGCCGCGCAGCTCGGCGGCTGCGTAGTTCCAGGTGGGCACCCGTGCCATCGGTTCCTTGTCCGGGTACCAGCTGGCCGATACATAGCCATGCGGCCCCTCCACCAGCACCTTGGCCGCACCGCTGTGGCGTGCCTGCGGGTTGGCACGGGCCCAGTGGCCGCGCAGCTCGATGTGGTCGCCGTCGCGCTGGTACAGCACCGGCAGCCGGGTCAGTTCCGGCAGGCCATTGCCACCGGCGGTCAGCACGGTGACGAACGGATCACGCGCCAGCAGGCGATCCAGCCACAGCAGGTCGGTCTCGGCGAAAGCGCGCGGGGTGAACATCGGTTGGCCTCAGGCGCGGCTGCCGAGCGACTGCACCATGCGCCCGCGCAGGCCTTCGTCGCTGCCTGCCTGCGGTGGCTGCACTTCATGCAGCGAGAAACCGCGCACCAGGGCATCTTCTTCATCCAGGCCGTCGTACTCGACGAACTCGGCATCGAACAGCTGCGAGCGGGCGGTGTCTTCGCTGTCGTAGCTCAGCGTATTGCCATCGCTGTCCAGCACTTCGGCGGTGCCGGCCTCGCGGATGCGCAGGCGTGCCCAGATCAGGGTGTTGCCGAGGCTGGCCAGCCACCAGCTGTCGCGCACGTGGGAGAGTTCGTTCATGTGTGTCTTACCAGAGCGAGGCCAGCCAGAGCAGGGCAGCCATGCCCAGTCCGGCCAGCAGGGTCAGCAGCGATACCCAGGCGGGCGTCGCCAGCCCGGACAGCGAGCGGTCCGGCTGGGTGCGGTATTCGCGCCGCAGCAGCCAGCCCAGCGCATCGGGCTTGAGGAAGGCGCCACTGCCGAAGCGCTGCGCCAGCGCCGGATGGCGATCGCGCACATGCACCAGGGTCAGCGGCCAGAAAATCACGAAGGCACTGAACCCGGCCACTGCAACGCCGACGAAACACAGGGCGAAGAACAGGGTCATGGGGGCAGTACCTCCGTGGTCGTGCGTGTGGGCTTAGAAGTCCGCGCTGCCCGGGGCGCGCGGGTAGGGGATCGCATCGCGGATGTTGGACAGGCCGCAGACATACACCACCAGGCGCTCGAAGCCCAGGCCGAAGCCGGCGTGCGGTACCGAGCCGTAGCGGCGGAAATCGCGGTACCAGCTGTAGTGCTCGCGATCCAGGCCGAACTGCGCCATGCGTGCATCCAGCACGTCCAGGCGCTCTTCGCGCTGGCTGCCACCGATGATCTCGCCGATGCCCGGGGCCAGCACGTCCATCGCCGCGACGGTCTTGCCGTCATCGTTCAGGCGCATGTAGAAGGCCTTGATGTGCTCGGGGTAGTTGGTCACCACCACCGGGCGACCGACGTGTTCCTCGGTCAGCCAGCGCTCGTGCTCGGTCTGCAGGTCCAGGCCCCATTCGACCGGGAAGTCGAACTTCTTTCCGGACTTCTGCAGCAGGCTGACCGCATCGGTGTAGTCGATGCGTTCGAACGGCGCGTTGATGAAGTCTTCCAGCTTGGTGATCGCGTTCTTGTCCACGCGCTCGGCGATGAAGGCCAGGTCGTCGCCGCGCTCGTTGAGCACCGCGCGGAACAGGTACTTCAGGAATTCCTCGGCCAGGCGTGCGTCTTCGGCCAGGTCGGCGAAGGCGATTTCCGGCTCGATCATCCAGAACTCCGCCAGGTGGCGGGTGGTGTGGCTGTTCTCGGCGCGGAAGGTCGGGCCGAAGGTGTACACCTTGCTCAGCGCCAGGCAGTAGGCCTCGACGTTCAGCTGGCCGGACACGGTCAGGAAGGTTTCCTTGCCGAAGAAGTCGCGGCTGAAGTCGATCCCGCCCTGGGCGTCACGCGGCAGGTTCACCATGTCCAGGGTGGACACGCGGAACATCTGGCCGGCGCCTTCGGCGTCGGAGGTGGTGATGATCGGGGTGCTGATCCAGTTGAAGCCGTTCTCGTGGAAGAAGCGGTGCACGGCCTGGGCCAGGCAGTTGCGGATGCGGGTGACCGCGCCGAACAGGTTGGTGCGCGGGCGCAGGTGCGCCACTTCACGCAGGAACTCCGGCGTCATCGGCTTGGGCTGGATCGGGTAGGTGAGCGGGTCTTCGACCCAGCCGACCACCTCGACCGCGCTGGCCTGGATCTCGAACGACTGGCCCTTGCCCTGCGACTTCACCAGCGTGCCAGTGGCCACCAGCGAGCAGCCGGTGGTCAGGCGCTTGATCTCGTCGAAGTTGGCCAGCGCGTCGCCGGCCACGACCTGGATCGGGGCGAAGCAGGAGCCGTCGGTCACATTCACGAAAGCCAGATTTGCTGAACCGCGCACCGTGCGCACCCAACCGCGTACCGTGACTTCGCCACCTTCCGGGATCTTCCCGGCAAGCGCATGTTCAACGCTGACCACCGTCATGACTTGAATCCTCTGCTGATCGACTCGATCTATGAACACGGGAGTTTACCGGTTGCAGCGTTCTGCTTGCGAGGCATTTCTGCGGTCATCGGCTCCCTATAATGTCCCGGTACCTCTGGAGTGATCCACCATGGCTGTCAGCCTGACCCCTATTGCCTTCGAGCGCGTGCAGCGCTTCGTCGCCCAGACCCCCGGCGCGCTGGGCCTGCGTTTTGGCGTGACCAAGACCGGCTGCTCGGGCTGGGGCCACGTCACCGACCTGGCCCGCGACGAGCGCGCGGACGACACCGTGTTCGACCAGGACGGGGTGAAGATCTATGTCGACGCCAAGAGCTTGGCCCTGGTGGACGGCACCGTGATCGACTTCGGCAAGCACGGCCTGAGCGAGACCTTCACGTTCAGCAACCCGAATGCCACCGCCGAGTGTGGCTGCGGCGAAAGCTTCACCACCGACGCCGACAAGGCCTGACGGCCGATTCTGGCGCCCGCCGGACGTGGTCCGGCGCTATCGGAACCTGCTCTGGTAGATGCCGACCTTGGTCGGCAGGGAAGGGATCCACGGATGGAACGACCGCTTTTCATTTATCACCCCAACGCCTACGCCCTCTCCTTCGAAGAGGTCGAGGGGATCTGTGACTGCTGCGGTCAGTCGCGGATGCTTCGTTACCGGGGGCCGTTCTACACACCTCTGCGTCCCGATTACCTGTGCCCCTGGTGTATCGCCGATGGCAGGGCAGCGGCCAGTTACGAGGGTGAATTCACCGGCTGGAGCGATATCGAGGGGGTATCCCCGGATCCAGCCGACCCGCCGCCAACCATCGCCCGTGAGCTGCTGCTGGAGATCTGCGAGCGCACCCCGGGTTACTCGTCCTGGCAGCAATCGGTCTGGCTGAGCCATTGTGAACGGCCCTGCGCCTTCCTCGGCTTTGCCGGCAGCGAGGACCTCCTGCCCATCCTCGACCAGGTGCGGCCGGACGTGGCCGAGGTCAACCCGCGCGACGCCGACTGGCTGCTGGAACACCTGAGCCGGGACGGGGAGATGGTCGGCTGCCTGTTCCAGTGCCTGCAATGCGGCCAGCACCGCCTGCATGTGGATCTGGGGTAGCCCGGGGCGGTTTCCGCGTTCGCCGGGCATGGCCCGGCGCTACCAGATTCAGGTCGCTCTGCGGCTCGCCGGTTGCCCGGCAGCCCCATCTGCGCCATAATGCGCGGCTTCCTGCCTCCCTGGCAGGATCCCTTGCCCCACCGCGGTATCAACGGCGGGGGGCTGTCCGGCCGCAAGGCCACATCCGAAAGGTAGAAAAACATGAGTCGTCATTACGAAATCGTGTTCATGGTCCACCCGGACCAGAGCGAGCAGGTCCCGGCCATGATCGAGCGCTACAAGTCGCTGGTCGAGAACGGCAACGGCACCATCCACCGTCTGGAAGACTGGGGCCGCCGCCAGCTGGCGTACCCGATCCAGAACCTGGTGAAGGCGCACTACGTGCTGCTGAACATCGAAGTCGACCAGGCCGTGCTGACCGAACTGACCGAGAGCTTCCGCTTCAACGACGCCGTGCTGCGCAACCTGGTCATCAAGCGTGACGAGGCTGACACCGAGCAGTCGCTGATCATGAAGAGCAAGGACGAGAAGGGCGACAAGCCCGAGCGTGGTGAGCGTCGTCGTCGTGATGACGAAGAAGGCGAAACCACCCCCGCCGCTGACAACGATGCCGGCGACGACGCCGCTTCGGCCGCCTAAGGAGCACTGACATGTCCAAGTTCTTCCGTCGCCGCAAGTTCTGCAAGTTCACGGCTGAAGGTGTCAAGGAGATCGATTACAAGGATCTCAACACCCTGCGCCAGTACCTGACCGAGAACGGCAAGATCGTGCCGAGCCGCGTCACCGGTACCAAGTCGAAGTACCAGCGTCAGCTGGCGACCGCCGTCAAGCGCGCTCGCTTCCTGGCCCTGATTCCGTACACCGACAACCACGACGTCTGATGCCGGCGGGGCAGCTTCGCGCTGCCCCCGCTGTGCCAGCTATTCGGACAGCCTTTGTTGCGGGGCCCGCGCCTCGCTAACGAATAACTTATCTGGAGCAATACCATGCAGCTGATCCTCCTGCAGAAAGTCACCAACCTCGGCAACCTGGGCGACCTGGTCGACGTGAAGCCGGGCTACGGCCGTAACTTCCTCGTGCCGCAGGGCAAGGCCGTTCCGGCCACCGAGAGCAACAAGGCCGAGTTCGAAGCCAAGCGCGCCGAATACGAAGCCAAGGCCCAGTCCATCCACGCTGAAGCCGAAGCCCGCAAGGCCAAGCTGGAAGGCGCGAGCGTGACCGTCGCCGCCAACGCTTCGACCGAAGGCAAGCTGTACGGCTCGGTCGGCGCCCGCGAAATCGCTGATGCCTTCACCGCTGCCGGCCTGGCGCTGAGCAAGAGCGAAGTCATCCTGGGCGAAGGCGCCTTCCGCAACATTGGCGAGTACGAAGTCCTGGTGCACCTGCACGCGGACGTCGAGACCACCGTCAAGGTCGTGGTTGAAGCCGAAAAGGCCTGATCCCACGCCGCAAGGCCTGGTATCACCAGAACGGGCGCCCGCAAGGGTGCCCGTTTTGTTTTGGGGCGGCCCGTCCGGCCGGGCCGGTGCTTGGCCTGCTGCGCCTGCGCCGACAGAGCCTGGATGAATCCATGAAGATCAATGCGTTGGTCTCATTTTCCGGACCCGGGTTGGTGTCCGTGGCGGCCCCCGGCGGAGCCGGGAAGCGCGAGCGGGCGTGAGCGCTGAGCCTCCTGCCACGGCCATCCCGCCCGTGGAACATTGGCCCCGCTATACTCATTCCATTGCGTCACCCTTGGCCTTGTTGAATTCTTTTGAAATCAAGGGCTTGAGGTGCTGGCTGACCTGACATCCACTATGGTGGCGGCCGTAAGGCCCTTGCCCGGAACCCAATCACGCCATGCGTCTTTCCACGATCAAGCTGTCTGGCTTCAAGTCCTTCGTCGATCCGACCACCCTGCACCTGCCGACCAACATGACCGGCGTGGTGGGCCCCAATGGCTGCGGCAAGTCGAACATCATCGACGCGGTGCGTTGGGTCATGGGTGAAAGTTCGGCCAGCCGCCTGCGTGGTGACTCGCTCACCGACGTGATCTTCTCCGGTTCCAATGCCCGCAAGCCGGTCTCGCAGGCCACCGTCGAGCTGATCTTCGACAACTCCGACCACACGATCTCCGGCGAGTACGCCTCGTTCAACGAGATCTCGGTCAAGCGTACCGTCAGCCGTGACGGCAGCAGCAATTATTACCTCAACGGCACTAAGTGCCGCCGTCGCGACATCACCGACCTGTTCCTCGGCACCGGCCTGGGCCCGCGCAGCTACTCGATCATTGAGCAGGGCATGATCAGCCAGATCATCGAAGCGCGCCCGGAAGACCTGCGCGTGTACCTGGAAGAGGCCGCCGGCATCTCCAAGTACAAGGAACGCCGCAAGGAGACCGAGACCCGCATCCGCCACACCCGCGAGAACCTGGACCGCCTTGGCGACCTGCGCGAGGAAATCACCAAGCAGCTCGAGCACCTCAAGCGGCAGGCCAGGCAGGCCGAGCAGTACCAGGCGTTGCAGGAAGAGCGCCGGGTCAAGGACGCGGAGTGGAAGGCGCTGGAATACCGTGGCCTGGATGGTCGCCTGTCCAAGCTGCGCGAAGGGCTGTCGCAGGAAGAAACCAAGCTGCAGCAGCTGATTGCCGACCAGCGCGACGCCGAGGCGCGGATCGAGACTTCCCGCGTGCGCCGCGAGGAGGCTGCCGACGCGCTCAATGCCGCGCAGGCCGAGGTCTACCAGGTGGGCAGCACGCTGGCCCGCCTCGAACAGCAGATCCAGCACCAGCGCGAACTGTCGCAGCGCCTGCACAAGGCGCGCGATGAAACCCGCCAGGCACTGGCCGAACTGGGCCAGCACATCAGCGGCGACGAGGCCAAGCTGATGGTGCTGCGCGAAGCGGTCGATGCGGCCACCCCGCAGCTGGAAGCGCTGCAGGAAGAAAACGAGATCAAGCAGGAAGGCCTGCGTGAGGCCGAAGCGCGGTTGTCCGATTGGCAGCAGCGTTGGGAGCAGCACAGCTCGCAGAGCTCGGAAGCCTCGCGCGCCGGCGAGGTCGAGCGCACCCGCGTGGACTACCTGGACAAGCAGATCCTTGATGCCGATCGTCGCCGCGAAGCGCTGGCGGCCGAACGTGCCGGGCTGGACGTGGATGCACTGGAGGAAGTCTTCGAGCAGCTGCACCTGCAGCACGATACGCAGAAGACCGCGCTGGATGAGCTGACCGAGCAGGTCGAGGAGCGCAAGCACGGTGTCGCCGCCGTGCAGGAGCAGCAGCGCAACGGGCAGAACGAGCTGGCCGAGCTGCGCAAGCAGGTCAATGGCCTGCGCGGGCGCCTGTCTTCGCTGGAAACCCTGCAGCAGGCTGCACTCGGCCAGGAGCAGGGCGCGGCGGTGGCGTGGCTGAAGTCGCGTGGGCTGGATTCGGCCGCGCGCGTGGGTGAGCGCCTGGATGTTGATGCGGGTTGGGAAAACGCAGTGGAAAGCGCGCTCGGTCAATTGATCGAAGGCGTGCTGGTCGACGACCCGGCCAGCCTGGTCGATGCGTTGGGTGAGCTGGGCGAAGGCCGCATCGCGCTGGTTGCCAATGACGGTGCGGACCTGAAGGTTGCGCCGACCTCGCTGGCTGCACGCGTGCGTGGCCCGGCGCCGATCCGGCGCCTGCTTGCACGCCTGCACGGCGCGCGTGACCTTGCCGAAGCCAATGCACTGCAGGCCAGCCTGCCCGAGGGCGATTCCATCATCACCCAGGGCGGTGAACGCCTGGGCGAGGGCTGGGTGCGCGTGTCGCGCTCCGGCGCCGCCAAGCAGGGCGCGCTGCTGCGCGAACGCGAAATCAACGAACTGCGCGAGCAGATCGAGCAGCTGCAATCGCGCGAAGCCGAACTGGAAGAACAGCTGGCCGGTTTCCGCGAGCACCTGTTGGCCGCCGAACAGCAGCGCGAGGATGCGCAGCGTGCGCTGTACCTGGCGCACCGCGCGGTGTCCGAACTGGCCGGCCAGTTGCAGGGCCAGCAGGGCAAGGTGGAGGCGGCACGTACGCGCATCGACCGTATCGAAGGCGAGCTCAGCCAGTTGCTGGAGACCCTGGACATCAATCGCGAGCAGGCGCGTGAAGCGCGTGCGCGGTTGGAGAATGCGGTCAACAGCATGGGTGACCTGGAGTCGAACCGGCAGGGCCTGGAGGGCGAACGCCGTCAGTTGACCGAGGCGCGTGATCTGGCCCGCGACGCCGCCCGTGCGGTGCGCGAGCGGTCGCACGCGTTGGCCCTGACCCTGGAATCACAGCGCGCCCAGGTGGCGTCGTTGAGCCAGGCGCTGGAACGCATGAGCACCCAGCGTGGCCAGCTTGATGCACGCTTGGGCGAACTGCATTCGCAGCTGGACGAAGGCGATACCCCGGTCGAATCGCTGCAGGCCGAGCACCAGAACGCGCTGGAAGAGCGTGTCCGTGCCGATCGCGTGCTGACCGAAGCGCGCACGTTGCTGGATGGCATCGATGCCGAACTGCGCAACTACGAGCAGACCCGCCACCAGCGCGACGAGCAGGCGCTGTCCCAGCGCGAGCGCATCTCGCAGCGCAAGCTGGACCAGCAGGCGCTGGTACTCAGTGCCGAAACCCTGCAGGGCGCAGTGGAGAAGGCCGGTTTCGTGCTGCAGGATGTGATCAACGCGCTGCCCGAAGAGGCCCGCCTGGGCGACTGGGAGCAGGCCGTGCACCAGATCGACGGTCGCATGCGCCGGCTGGAGCCGGTCAACCTGGCCGCGATCCACGAGTATGGCGAAGCCTCGCAGCGCTCGGAGTATCTGGATGCCCAGCACGTGGACCTGACCACCGCGCTGGAGACCCTGGAAGATGCGATCCGCAAGATCGACCGCGAGACCCGGGGCCGTTTCAAGGACACCTTCGACCGTGTCAACGCCGGTGTGCAGGCGCTGTATCCGCGCCTGTTCGGTGGCGGCCACGCCTACCTGGAGCTGACCGGCGAAGACCTTCTCGATACCGGCGTGACCATCATGGCCCGTCCCCCGGGCAAGCGCGTGTCGAGCATCTCGCTGCTGTCCGGCGGCGAAAAGGCGATGACCGCCGTGGCGCTGGTGTTTGCGATCTTCCAGCTCAACCCGGCACCGTTCTGCCTGCTGGACGAGGTGGACGCGCCGCTGGATGAAGCCAACGTCGGCCGCCTGGCCAACATGGTCAAGGAAATGAGCGAGAAGGTGCAGTTCCTGTTCGTCAGCCACAACAAGGCCACGATGGAAGCGGCGCACCAGTTGTCGGGCGTGACGATGCGCGAGCCGGGAGTCAGCCGCCTGGTCAGCGTGGACCTGGAAGAAGCCGCGCGATTGGCGGGCGCGGCCTGACGTGCCATCCTAGTTACCTGAATGAACTAGCCGGAGAACCTAACGAATGTCCGACACGGCACTGTTGCGCATCGGCATCCTGGCCGCCGGCCTGCTGTTGGTCGCTGCGATCTTCCTGTTTGGCCGCCCGAAAAAGAAGCCCCAGGGTCGTCGCCTCGATAGCGCTGAACCGAGCAGCGGCGAGCGTCGCGAGCCGGTGCTGGGCGAGGATGGCGTGCCTGTGGCCGGCGACCGCGTCGAGCCTGGCATGGGCGAGACGGTCGAGCAGGCCGAACTGGGGCTGCCCGATGTCGATGGCGCGGCCAGCGACCTGGGCAAGCGTGCGACGCAGGATTTCGACAAGATCGTTTCGCTGTTCGTGGCCGCCCGCGCCGGTGAGCAGCTGCGCGGCGAAGACATCGTCGTGGCAGCGGAGAAGACCGGCCTGGTGTTTGGCCACATGAATGTCTTCCACCGGCTGGTGGAGGGGCATCCCGAGCGAGGCCCGATCTTCTCGATGGCCAGCATCATGAAGCCGGGCAGCTTCGACATGGGCAACATCCGCGCCATGGAAACCCCGGCCATCGCCTTCTTCCTGACCCTGCCGGCACCGCTGACCGCGCTGGACGCCTGGGAGAAGATGCTGCCGACCGTGCAGCGCATGGCTGAACTGCTCGATGGCGTGGTGCTGGATGACAGCCGCAACGCGCTCGGCCGCCAGCGCATCGCCCACATCCGTGATGAGCTGCGCGCCTATGACCGCCAGCACCAGGCGCCGCCGCTGACCAAGACCCCGCGCTGGTAAGCGCGGCAGGTCCTGGCGTGCCGACCAACGGTCGGCACCCACGGCAGTAGATCCACGCCATGCGTGGATAGGGTCAGACCGGTACGCCGGCCACCTTCGCGAACGCGCTGCGGAAGCGCGCCATCTCTTCCTCGGTGCCCACGGTCACGCGCACGCGCTGCGGCCAGATCGGCCAGCTGCGGCCGATCACCACGCCGTTGTCCGCCATCGCCCTGGCAAAGGCGGCACCGTCGCGCTGCACATCCACCACGAAGCAGTTCGCTTCGGTCGGCAGGCAGTCGAAACCACGCTTGCCCAGCCAGGCGATGGTGGCCTGCCGGACCTTGGCGTTCTGCAAGCGTCGCTGCGGGATCAACTGCGGGTCACGCAGGCTGGCCAGTGCCGCTGCAAGGGCGGGCACCGGCAGCGGGTTCTCGCCCAGGCTCGCCAGCTCGCGCAGGCGCTCCGGATGCGCTGCAGCCAGGCCAAGACGCAGGCCGGCCATGCCGTACAGCTTGGAGAAGGTGCGCAGCACGATCAGGTCATCGCGCTGGGCCACCTGTGCAATCAGGCTGGGCTGTTGGCTGTACTGCAGATAGGCCTCGTCCAGCAGCACCCGGGTACCTGCGGGCTTGTTGGCCAGCAGCCAGGCCAGCTCGTTGGCCGGACTGATCGAGCCGGTGGGGTTGTTGGGATTGCACACGTACAGCAGGCCGGTCGGCCGCGCGTGCGCGGCGGCCACCATCGCGCGCAGGTCGTGCGCGCCATCGCCGCCCAGCGGCACCTTCTGCACGTGGGCGCCACGCGCAGCTGCCATCTCGCCCAGCGTCTCGAAGGTCGGGTCGGCCACCACCAGGCCCGCCTGCGGGCCGGTCCACAGTCCGGCGAGGGGCCATAGGGGCATTCGTTGAAGTTCAGCAGCACCGCGCCCGCATCGGCGGGTGGCGGCGCAACGGTCGCCGGCTGTGCCTGGGCCGACCGGGGCAGGCCGCTGCTGGCGAGGGCGAGACCGGCACCGGCCAGCTGCAGGAAGTGGCGACGGGAGGCGGGCAAGGTCACAGGGGACGGTTCCGGAAGGGCGACCGACGCACGCTAGCGCTGGTGGTCAGCGTGGGCAAGGGGGTATGCAGCGTCTCCAATCATGCGCGACCGTTGCTCGCCGCCAGTCCCGCATGTCCCAGTTCTACAAGGTGCTGCGCGCAGGCGCGGTAGAATTCCCGGCCATCCCAGAACCCGCGGATTCCGATGAGCCCCAGCCCCGCCGAACGTGCCGAAGACCTGCGCCGGCAGATCGCCCAGGCCAATCGCGCCTATCACGAGCTGGATGCGCCGGAGATCCCCGACGTCGACTACGACCGCCTGGTGCGCGAACTGGAGGCGCTGGAGCGCGAGCATCCTGATCTCGCCCGTGCCGACAGCCCGACCCAGCAGGTCGGCGCACGTCCGTCGGGACGTTTCGCCGAAGTCACCCATGCGGTACCGATGCTGTCGCTGTCCAATGCCTTCAGCGATGAGGAAGTGGCCGACTTCGTGCGCCGCATCGATGAGCGCCTGCGCCGCGGCACGCTGCGTTTTTCCGCCGAACCGAAGATGGACGGCCTGGCGATCAGCCTGCGTTATGAGGACGGTCATTTCGTGCTGGGCGCCACCCGGGGCGATGGCAGCACCGGTGAGGACGTGACCGCCAACCTGCGCGAGATCGGCGACATTCCCAAGCGCCTGAAAGGCAGGGACTGGCCGGATGTGCTGGAAGTGCGCGGTGAGGTCTACATGGCCCGCGCCGACTTCGAGGCCTACAACGAGCGCGCGCGCCTGCACGGTGGCAAGGTGCTGGCCAATCCGCGCAATGCCGCGGCCGGTTCGCTGCGCCAGCTTGACCCGAAGATCAGCGCGCAGCGCAGGCTCAGTTTCTTCACCTACGGTACCGGTGAAGTGCAGGGCGGTGAGTTGCCCGATACGCACTCGGGCACGCTGGCGCAGCTGCGCGACTGGGGTTTCCCGGTCAGCGACCTGTGCAAGGTGGTGGAAGGCAGCGACGGCCTGCTGGCGTACTACCGTGACATCGGCGAGCGTCGCGACGGCCTGGCATTCGACATTGATGGCGTGGTCTACAAGCTCGATGACCGCGCCGGCCAGCAGGCCATGGGCTTCGTGTCGCGCGCACCACGCTGGGCCATCGCGCACAAGTTCCCGGCGCAGGAACAGAGCACGACGCTGGAGGCCATCGAAATCCAGATCGGCCGCACCGGTGCCGCCACTCCGGTGGCGCGCCTGGCGCCGGTCGCGGTGGCCGGTGTGATCGTCTCCAATGCCACCCTGCACAACGCCGACCAGATCGCGCGCCTGGATGTGCGCGTGGGCGACAGCGTGATCGTGCGCCGGGCCGGCGATGTGATTCCGGAAGTGGTCAGCGTCATTCTCGACCGCCGTCCCGCCGGCACCACGCCCTGGCAGATGCCGACCAGCTGCCCGGTGTGCGGCTCGGAGATCGTGCGCGAGGAAGGGGCTGCTGCCTGGCGTTGTTCGGGCGAGCTGTCCTGCCCGGCGCAGCGCAAGGAGGCCATCGCCCACTTCGCCTCGCGACGGGCGATGGATATCGACGGTCTCGGCGACAAGTACATCGAAACCCTGGTGGACGCCGGCATCGTCAGCAGCGTGGCTGATCTGTACCGCCTCACCCGCGACCAGCTGCTGCACCTGAAGCTGGTGCTGGATGCTGAAGATCCTTCCGCGCTCGCGGCCAGCCTGAAACTGCACCTGCCGGCCGAGGGCAGCGGCGCGGTGCTCAACGCTGTGTTGAAGCTGGATGGCAACGACGCGGGGTGGCGCGCGCAGGCACTGGCGCAGCCGGCAGCCTTTGAATGGAACACAAAGAAGATCGCGACCAAATGGGCTGACAACCTGATCGCTGCGATCGATGCCAGCCGTGATGCCACGCTGGAGCGCCTGCTGTTCGCACTGGGCATCGAGCACGTCGGCGAGAGCACCGCCAAGGCACTGGCACAGTGGTTTGGCGATCTGGCGTTGATCCGTCGCCTGCCGTGGCCGTTGTTCAAGCGCGTGCCCGACATCGGTGGCGAAGTGGCGCGCTCGCTGGGCCACTTCTTCGAACAGGAAGGCAACCAGCAGGCCATCGACGCGCTGCTGCAGGTGGGGCAGGTGCGCATCAGCGACGTGCACCCGCCAAGTGCGAAGCTGCGCGAGGGGCTGGACCTGGCCCAGTTGCTGGTCGAAGCGGAGATTCCCGGTATTACCCGCCTGCGCGCCGAAAAACTGGTCGCAGTACTGCCCAGCGCGCAGGCGGTGCTGGACGCCGAGCACGGCCAGTTCGTCAACGCCGGCCTGCCCGACGACACCGCGCGCGGCGTCGCTGACTGGCTGGACAGCGAGGGCCATGGCGCGATGTTGCTGGCCGCCGAAGTGGAGATGAAGCACATCCTGGCCAGTGCGCCGGCCCTGGCCGACGTGGTGGCCGGTCCGCTGGACGGGCAGACGGTGGTGCTTACCGGCACGCTGGCCCAGCTCAACCGCGATACCGCCAAGGAGCGCTTGGAGGCGCTGGGCGCCAAGGTGTCGGGCAGCGTGTCGAAGAAGACCAGTTTCGTGGTGGCCGGCACCGAAGCGGGTTCAAAGCTGGACAAGGCGCAATCGCTGGGCGTTCCGGTGTGGGATGAAGAACGCCTGCTGGCCTACCTGGCCGAACACGAGTGATGAACCGGCCGGGTGCGCAGGCACCCGGCACGCAACCGCAAAGGAACACTGATGCAGACCGCTCCGCTGGATTTCCGCCTGGCCACCCGTGCCGACGAGGAACTGCTGATCGCGCTGATGCGCGATTTCTACGCCGAAGACAAGATCGAATTCGACGATGCGCGCGTGCGCCGTGGTGTCGATGCGCTGCTGGCCGATCCGCGCAACGGGGAAGTGCTGCTGTGGCTGGACGAGGCCGCGGCCGTCGTTGGCTATGCGGTCATCGCGATGGGCTTCAGCCTGGAGCAGGGCGGCCATTTCATGCTGCTCGACGAGCTCTACCTCAGCCACCGCGCGCGTGGCCGTGGCCGCGGCAAGCGGGCACTGGCCATCTGCGAACAACGCGCGCGCGGGCGTGGTGTCAGCCGGCTGCGGCTGGAGGTGAACCATCACAACGAACTGGCGCGCCGCCTGTACCTGGCCAGTGGCTACATCGACGACACGCGCGATCTGCTGACCCTGCCGCTGGACCATCCGCGCCCGGAGGGCATCCTGTGAGCGAGGCACTGCTGCGCAGCCTGCAACAGCGTGCCAGCCTCAATGCGCTGGTGCGGCGCTTCTTCGCCGAGCGTGGCGTGCTGGAAGTGGAAACGCCGATTCTTTCCGTGGCGGGCAACACCGAGCCGAATATCGACAGCTTCCACACCGACTTCAGCGGCCACGTCGATGCGGGCGGACGCCGACGCTGGCTGCGTACCTCGCCGGAGTTCCCACTCAAGCGCCTGCTCGCTGCCGGCGTGGGCGACTGCTATGAGCTGGGCCGGGTGTTCCGCAATGGCGAAGCCGGTGGCCGCCACAATCCCGAGTTCACCATGCTGGAGTGGTATCGGGTTGGCTGGGACCACCATCGGTTGCTGCAGGAAACCGCGGAACTGGTGGTGCAGGCACTGGCGCTGGTTGGCCGCAGCGCGACGCTGCGCGTGCTGAGCTATCGCGAACTGTTCCAGCAACAGGCCGGCGTGGACCCGTTTGATGCCGATGAGGGCCAACTGCGCGCCGCGCTGGGCGAGGTGCACATCGATCCGGTGGGCCTGACCCGCGATGATTGGCTGGATCTGTTGATGACCCACCGTATCCAACCACACTTCGATGACACGGTCATGACCGTGGTCCACGACTGGCCCGCCAGCCAAGCGGCACTGGCGCGCATCCGCCCCGGGACGCCCCCGCTGGCCGAGCGTTTCGAGTTGTACCTGGGCGCGGTGGAGCTGGCCAATGGCTATCATGAACTGAACGATGCGGCTGAACAGCGCGCGCGTTTCCAGCATGACCTGCAGCGCCGCCATGCACGGGGGCAGGTACAGCCCGCGCTGGATGAAGCCTTGTTGCATGCACTGCCTGCAATGCCCGCCTGTGCCGGTGTTGCCGTTGGCATTGATCGCCTGCTGATGGCGATGCACCGCACACCGCGCATCGCCGACGTGCTTGCATTCGATTTCGCCCACGCATGAGCCCATTTCCCCCGGACCTGGCAGGCTGAACGAAAACACGCGTCTGCGCGCTTGATTCAGCAACCACGATGATGCTCTTATCACAGCCGATGCCGCACACTTGCGTCGTGGTTCATCCATTCATGGGGAAGGCTTTGGTCAAGTGGTTTGCGGTCGTAGCGGCACCTATGTACTCCGTGGCGATATGGGGTGGCCTGCTTCCGTCGACCGCATCGGCGCAGTCGCTTGGCTATGACAGCGAAGTGGTGACCTGCGAATCCCGCGACATGGGTTGGGTGCATTGCGACATCGATGTCAGCAACGGCGTTGACCTGATCCGCCAGTTGTCCAACAACAGCTGCATCCGTGGCAGCGAATGGGGCACCGACCGCAGTGGCGTGTGGGTTACCTTGGGCTGCCGCGCCGAGTTCCGCGCGCGCGGTGCAGAGACTGATGCCGTGCCCTCGGCCGAGGGCCGCAAGCGACTGGTGCGGCGGGTGGTGCGCTGTGAGTCCAACGGTCGCCCGCAGAGCTGCCCGGTACGCCTGGACGGTGCGCCGGTACGGTTGCTGCGGCAACTGTCGGTGCTGCCGTGCCGGGAAGGGCAGGGCTGGGGCTACAAGCGCAATGAGGTGTGGACCACCCGCGGTTGCCAGGGTGATTTCGAGGTGGCCGACGAGCAGGGCCGTTTCGTCGACATGCCGCGCCGGCTGACCTGCGAATCCAAGTCCAAGAAGCGCCGCTTCTGTGGCGCCAGCATCTCCACCAGCGCCACCCTCTCCAACCAGCTTTCCAGCACGCCATGCGAGGAAGGCAGCACCTGGGGCTGGAACCGCAACGGCATCTGGGTCGACGGCGGCTGCCGCGCCGAATTCTCGGTGAACTGACCCCGGACGGGGTCCATCCGTGCGTGGCGTGGCCCTACAATGGGGCCATGAATACCGCCACCGACCTCGACTACGCCCGCTACGACCACATCCGCCCGATCCTGTGGACCGGCGATGCCCTGCAACTGCTCGACCAGCGCAAGCTGCCGTTCGTGGTCGAGCATGTGGCCTGCCATGACAGCGATGAGGTGGCTGCCGCCATCCACGCCCTGACCGTGCGCGGTGCGCCGGCCATTGGCATCGCTGCCGCCTGGGGTGTGGTGCTGGCCGCACGTGATGTGCAGGCTGCCGATGGCGCGCATGCGCTGCAGCAGCTGGAACCGGCGCTGCAGCGGCTGAATGCTTCGCGCCCGACCGCGGTCAACCTGGCCTGGGCGCTGGCACGCATGCGACGTTGCCTGAGCGCTGCCGGTGCCGACTGGAAGGCGTTGCTGGAGGCTGAAGCGCAAGCGATCGCCGAAGAAGACCTGGCCGCCAACCGCCACATGGGCGCACTCGGTGCCGGCCTGATCGAGGCCGGCAGCGGCGTGTTGACCCATTGCAATACCGGCTCGCTGGCCACCGCTGGCTTCGGTACGGCGCTGGGCGTGATCCGCGCCGGCATGGCCCAGGACCGCATCGCCCGTGTGTTTGCAGGTGAGACCCGGCCGTGGTTGCAGGGGGCGCGCCTGACGGTATGGGAGCTGCAGCAGGACGGCATCGACGCGACGCTGATCGCCGACTCTGCCGCCTCGCACCTGATGAAGACCGGTGCGGTGCAGTGGGTGATCGTGGGCGCCGATCGCATCTGCGCCAATGGCGATACCGCCAACAAGATCGGCACCTACCAGCTGGCCATCGCGGCCCGCCACCACGGGGTGAAGTTCATGGTCGTGGCGCCGTCCTCGACGGTGGACATGGATACCGTGGACGGCAGCCAGATCGAGATCGAGCAGCGCGACCCGGGCGAACTGTACGGCGTGGGCGGCACCCGTACCGTGGCCGAGGGCATCGCCGCCTGGAACCCGGTGTTCGATGTCACCCCGGGCGAGCTGATCGATGCCATCGTGACCGAGCGGGGGGTGATCCTGAACCCGACCGCGGAGAACATGCGCGCCGCCTTTGGCGGTTGACGCGGGCAGGGGCGGCTGCCTTTCCGCTGGAAAGGGCTCCGACCCCGGCATCCGGTAGTGCCGGCCGCTGGCCGGCAACCCCCTAAGTTCCTGATTTGTGCCGGTAAAATCACCGTAAAGGCAGGCGGAAAACGGCCCCGTGTGGTAGAATCCAGCGGTTGAATCGAGGTTCCGGCACGATCACCCCCGGGTGGATGCGCCGGACTGGACCGCTACCAGACAACGGAACCCGAATGGCAGAAACCGCCAAGGAAATCATCCAGGTCAACCTGGAAGACGAGATGCGCAAGAGCTACCTCGATTACGCCATGAGCGTGATCGTGGGGCGCGCGCTGCCAGATGCGCGCGATGGCCTCAAGCCGGTGCATCGTCGTGTGCTGTTTGCGATGAATGAACTCAACGCGCACAGCAACAAGCCCTACTTCAAGTCGGCACGTATCGTCGGTGACGTCATCGGTAAGTACCACCCGCATGGCGACCAGTCGGTGTACGACACGCTGGTGCGATTGGCACAGCCGTTCTCGCTGCGCTACATGCTGGTCGATGGCCAGGGTAACTTCGGTTCGGTCGACGGCGACTCCGCCGCGGCGATGCGATACACCGAGGCGCGCATGTCGCGGCTCGCGCATGAGCTGATGGCGGACATCGACAAGGAAACCGTCGATTTCCAGCCCAACTACGACGAAAAGGAGCTGGAGCCGACGGTCATGCCGACCCGGTTCCCGAACCTGCTGGTCAATGGTTCGGCCGGTATCGCGGTGGGCATGGCGACCAACATTCCGCCGCACAACCTCACCGAATCGATCAATGCCTGCATCGCGCTGATCGACAATCCGGAAATCGATATCGATGGCCTGATGGAGTTCATCCCGGGCCCGGATTTCCCGACTGCGGGCATCATCAACGGCACCGCCGGCATCATCGCCGGTTACCGCACCGGCCGTGGCCGCGTGCGCATCCGTGCCAAGGCGGATGTCGAAGTGGCCGACAACGGCCGCGAGTCGATCATCGTCACTGAAATTCCTTACCAGGTGAACAAGGCGCGTCTGATCGAGAAGATCGCCGAGCTGGTCAAGGAAAAGAAGATCGAAGGCATCAGCGAGCTGCGCGATGAGTCCGACAAGGACGGCATGCGCATCTACATCGAAATCAAGCGCGGCGAGTCGGCCGAGGTTGTGCTCAACAACCTCTACCAGCAGACCCAGATGGAGTCGGTGTTCGGCATCAACATGGTGGCGCTGGTCGACGGCCGCCCGCAGTTGATGAACCTCAAGCAGATGCTGGAGGCCTTCGTCCGCCACCGCCGCGAAGTGGTTACCCGCCGCACCGTGTTCGAGCTGCGCAAGGCGCGCGCCCGTGCCCACGTGCTGGAAGGCCTGACCGTTGCGCTGGCCAACATCGACGAGATGATCGAACTGATCAAGACCTCGCCGAACCCCACCGAGGCACGCGAGCGCATGCTTGCGCGCCTGTGGGAACCGGGCCTGGTCGGTTCGATGCTCGGCGCTGCCGGTGCCGAAGCCTCGCGTCCCGATGACCTGCCCAAGGGCGTGGGCCTGATAGAAGGCGGCTACCAGCTGACCGAGATCCAGGCGACGCAGATCCTGGAAATGCGCCTGCACCGCCTGACCGGGCTGGAGCAGGACCGCCTGACCGAGGAATACAAGCAGCTGCTGGAAGTGATCGCCGGGCTGATCCATATCCTGGAAGATCCCGATCGCCTGCTGCAGGTGATCCGCGAAGAGCTGATCAACGTGCGGGCCGAGTTCGGTGACGAGCGCCGTACCGAGATCCGCCACAGCGAAGAAGACCTGGACATCCTCGACCTGATCGCCCCGGAAGACGTGGTGGTCACCCTGTCGCATGCCGGTTACGTGAAGCGCCAGCCGGTCAGCGCCTATCGCGCCCAGCGTCGAGGCGGCCGTGGCCGCAGCGCGGCGTCGACCAAGGAAGAGGATTTCATCGAGCAGCTGTGGCTGGTCAACACGCACGACACGCTGCTGACCTTCACCAGTTCGGGCAAGGTGTTCTGGCTGCCGGTCTACCAGCTGCCTGAAGCCGGTTCCAACGCCCGCGGTCGTCCGATCATCAACTGGATCCCGCTGGAGCCGGGCGAGCGCGTGCAGGCCGTGCTGCCGGTGCGCGAGTACGCCGATGGCCAGTTCGTGTTCTTCGCCACCAAGAACGGTACGGTCAAGAAGACCCCGCTGGGCGAGTTCGCCTTCCGTCTGGCCCGCGGCAAGATCGCGATCAACCTCGACGAGGGCGATGCCCTGGTCGGCGTCGGCCTGACCGATGGCGAGCGCGACATCCTGCTGTTCGCCTCCAACGGCAAGACCGTGCGCTTCGGTGAAGACAAGGTGCGCTCGATGGGTCGTACCGCTACCGGCGTGCGCGGCATCAGGATGCCGGCCGGCGAGGAAGTGGTCAGCCTGATCGTGGCCGAGAGTGCTGGCGGCATCGAGGACGAGAACGAGGACGACAACGGTGTCGAGGAAGCCGTCGCCAATGGCGATGCGCTGATCGAAGGTGCCGACGACGCCAACCTGCGTTACATCCTCACCGCCACCGAAAACGGCTACGGCAAGCGCACCCCGCTGCCGGACTACCCGCGCAAGGGGCGTGGCACGCAGGGCGTCATCGGTATCCAGACTACCGAGCGCAATGGCAAGCTGGTTGCCGCCGTGCTGATGGGTACCGACGATGAGGTGCTGCTGATCTCCGATGGCGGCACCCTGGTGCGTACCCGTGGCTCGGAAATCAGCCGCGTCGGCCGCAACACCCAGGGCGTGACCCTGATCCGCCTGTCCAAGGACGAGAAGCTGCAGGCGGTGGAGCGCATGGATGCCTCGATCGACGAGGACGAGGACGAGGTGGCCGCCGCTGCCCCGGCCACGACCGACGGCGCACCGGCTGCTGCCAGCAGCGAGGACGCCGCGCAGGAGTGATCCTGCCGCGATGCTGAGGTACCCGACGACGCCGGCCTTGTGCCGGCGTCGTCGTGTCTGCAGTCGAAAATACGCACGCACTTCACGGTGACGGTGGCATAAGGGCGCATGCTGCCCCCGGAGATCGACGATGTCCGCCACGCCGCAGTCTGCTTCCGCGCCTCCGCCCCGCCATCCTCTCGTTACCGTGCTGGCCCTGTTGCTGATCGTGCTCGGCCTGGTCATCGGCGGCCTTGGTGCGTGGCTGCTCAGTCTCGGTGGCTCCTGGTACTACGCCATTGCCGGCCTCGGCCTGCTGGTCTGCGGCATCCTGTTGTGGGGCAATCGGCGTAGCGGTGCACTGCTGTACGCACTGGTGTTCATCGGCAGCCTGCTGTGGACCTGGTGGGAGTCGGGCAGCGATTACTGGCGCTGGGTACCGCGGCTGGGCCTGGTGACCGCCCTTGGCATCGTCCTGGCATTGCTGGCGCCGACCCTGCAGGCGCCGGTGCCCAGGCGGCTGTCGCGCAGCGTGGCCGCTGTACTGATGCTGGTCTTCGTGGCCGCCTTCGGCCTCGCGTTCACCCCGCATGGCGTGGTCGACGGGCATCAGCCGTTCCCCGAGCCGGCGGTCGGCGCCGGGCTTGATCCCACCCGTGACACCACCGGCCTGCAGCCTGCCGACCAACCGGCCGAGGGCGACTGGCCGGCATGGGGGCGCAGCAATGCGGCCACCCGCTATTCGCCGCTGCAGCAGGTCACCCCGGAAAACGTGGGAACCCTGCAACTGGCGTGGCAGTTCCGCACCGGCGACCTGCCGAAGAAGCGCTGGGGTGCGGAAACCACGCCACTGAAGATCGGTGATCGGTTGTACCTGTGCACCGCACGCAATCAGTTGATCGCCCTCGATGCCGGCAGCGGCAAGGAGCTATGGCGTTTCGATCCGAAGGTGAAAGATGCGTCGATCCCGTACACGGCCGCCTGCCGTGGCGTGTCCTATTACGAGCTGCCCAGCGCGCCGACCCTCGCCGATGCCGCACTGGCTGACGTGGCTGCCGATCTCGCGCTGCCTGCACCGCCGCCGACCCGCACCCACCAGAGCGCGGCGCCAGGGAGCCGCCCAGCCTGCAGCGCACGCATCATCGAAGGCACGCTGGACGGCCGCCTGATCGCGGTGGACGCCGACAGCGGTCGCCCCTGCGCGAATTTCGGCAACAACGGCCAGGTCGACATCACCCTGGGCATGGGCGAGGTGCCGCCGGGTTACGTATCGATCACCTCGCCGCCGGCGATCGTCCGCGGTGTCATCGTCACCGGCCACCAGGTACTGGACGGCCAGCGCCGCGACGCGCCCTCCGGCGTCATCCAGGCCTACGACGCGATCAGCGGCAAGCTGCGCTGGGCGTGGGACATGGACCAGCCCGAGCGCAGCGGCCTGCCACCGCGCGAGCAGACCTACACACGTGGCACACCGAACATGTGGACCACCGCGACCGGCGATGAAGCACTGGGCCTGGTGTACCTGCCGATGGGCAATTCCGCAGGCGACTACTGGAGTGGCTCGCGCACCGAAAACCAGAACAGGTACGCGACCTCGCTGGTCGCCATCGATGTGGATACCGGCAAGCCGGTCTGGCATTTCCAGGCCGTGCGCAAGGACGTCTGGGACTACGACCTGGGTTCGCAGGCCAGCCTGATCGACTACCCGACGGCATCGGGCAAGGTGCCGGCGATCCTGCTGCCCACCAAGCAGGGCGACATGTACATCCTCGACCGTCGCAACGGCCAGCTGCTGACCCCGGCCGAGGAGCGCAAGGTGCCACAGGGCGGCGTGGAACCCGAGCAGCGTGCCGCCACCCAGCTGTTCTCGCTGTACCACACGTTGCGGCGCGACGACGCGCTGACCGAGCGCGACATGTGGGGCATCACCCCCATCGACCAGCTGGTCTGCCGAATCCAGTTCCGCAAGGCACATTACGAAGGGTTCTACACACCGCCCAGCAGCGATCACCACTCCATCGAATACCCCGGCTACAACGGTGGCTCGGACTGGGGAAGCGTGGCCATCGATACGCGGCGTGGCGTGATCGTGGCCAACTACAACGACATGCCCAACTACAACCGGCTGGTGCCGCGCGCCGAAGCCGACCGCAAGGGCTGGCTGCCGCGCGAGCAGATGCGCGCCGACAAGGGGGGGGCCGAAGGCGCAGGGGATCCGCAGGTCGGCACGCCCTATGGCATCGACGTCAACGCCGGTTGGCGGCTGCCGTTCACCGGCCTGCTGTGCAAGCAGCCGCCCTATGGCGGTATCCGTGCGATCGACCTGCGCAGCGGCAAGCTGCTGTGGGACCGGCCGTTCGGCAGCGCGCGTGGCAACGGCCCCTTCGGCATCCGCTCCGGCCTGCCCATTGAAATCGGCACGCCGAACAATGGCGGTTCGGTGGTGACCGCCAGCGGCCTGATCTTTATCGCCGCAGCGACCGATGACCTGCTGCGTGCCATCGACCTGAAGACCGGCAAGGAGCTGTGGCACACCAAGCTGCCGGCAGGTGGACAGGCCAACCCGATGGTGTACGAGCAGGGCGGGCGGCAGTACGTGGTCATCATGGCTGGCGGGCACCACTTCATGGAGACGCCGGCCGGGGATTACGTGATGGCGTATGCGTTGCCGGAATAGCTCAAGGAGCTGCGTGCGGCTGTAGTGCATGGACTCTATGCGATTGTCCTCTAGGATGGCGCTACGTTCTGCCTGCGAAGGATTCGCCATGTCCGTGTACCGTCAACGCTCCTGTGCCTTGCTGTTGGCGTTCGCCCTGCTGCCGGCACTGTCATCCAGTGTTGGTGCGGCCGAAGTACCTGCCGGATCGAGTGGTCCGCGCGCACAGGATGCCGTGGATGAATGGTTGGCTGCCTTCAATGCGGGCAGCCTCGATGGATTGCAGGCGTTCGCCGACAGGTACGCAAAGAAGGCGGGCAGCGGCCCGCAGGATTACCTGGAGTTCCGTGCGTCCAGTGGGCCGATGAAGGTCCTCGACGTCCGCTCGAGCACGCCGGAGAAGGTCGAAGTGCTGGTGCTGGGCGAGAACAGTGAACGGGCGATGCTGTTGACTGCGGAAATGGACCCTGCCGCTCCACGCCACGTGAAGCTGTTCCAGTTGGAAGGTGTGCCGACGCCGCCACAGTTCCAGCCCGCACGCATGGAACTGCCGGCACTTCTGGGCGAAACCACGGCACGGCTCAACGCGCTGCAGGCGGCCGACGCACTCTCTGGCTCCGTGCTGGTCGCGCACGATGGCAAGGTGCTGATGCAGTGGCAGGGAGGGCTCGCCAACCGCGAGCAGCGCGTGCCCGTCGATGCGCAGACGCAGTTCCGCCTTGCCTCTTCCAACAAGATGTTCACCGCAGTGGCGATCCTGCAACTGGCTGAGGCCGGCCGTCTTGCCCTGGATGACACCATCGGCAAGCGCCTGCCGGACTATCCCAACGAAGGGGTGGCAGGTACGGTGACGATCCGGCAACTGCTCAACCATACCAGTGGGCTCGGTGATTTCTTCGGTGATGATTTCGAGCACTACGCGGCGTCTTTGAGAACGCACGACGATTATGTGCAGCGCTTCGCCAAGGATCCCCCGCAGTTTGCCGCAGGCAGCCAGGATGGCTATTCCAACTACGGGTTCATTGTGCTCGGTAGGATCATCGAGGTGGTGTCCGGGCAGACGTACTACCGCTATGTCAACGGCCATATTCTCCGCGCAGCGGGCATGACGGCAACCGGCTTTGAGCCGGAACTGGTGGACGTTCCACATCGTGCACCCGGCTATACCCGGGTGAAAGGACAGTGGCTCAGCGAAACCAGATCCCTGCCATGGCGCGGGACTGCGGCCGGTGGCGGTTACAGCACCGTGGGTGACATGTTGAAGTTCGCCGAGGCCCTGCGTGCCGGCACCCTGGTTTCGCCGGCGTGGCTACAGCAGGCCACGCGTCCGCAGAACAACAAGGGCTGGTACGGCTACGGGTTCATGGTGCAGGGAGAGGGCAGGCAGCGCCAGTTCGGCCATGAGGGCGGGGCGCCCGGCTCGAACAGCGCCATTGTGGTGATGCCTGAGCAGGGATATGTACTGATCGGCCTGGCCAACGTCGATCCGGATGCGATGGGCAATGTGATCAACTACATCGCCCGCCGCGTGCCCCTGTGATGCACGGTGCCGGCAGCAACGACCGACAGCAGAGCGGCAAGAGGGGCCTGATTGGACTGCAATGGTCATCGCTGTGCATGGCTTTCCTTCTTGCCGGCACAGCACAGGCACAGCTTCCCGACGCCGCGCTTGCAGAATGGGAGCTGCACGGCCGCTCCGAAGGCCTGGCCCGCCCCGACACCGTCTGCCAGGATTTCCTGCAGGCGATGGGACGCAAACCAGCCGAGCTGGAATACGTAGGCTGCACGCAGGACGACGATTCCTACATCCAGCCGATGGAAGCGCGGTATCGCGTCAACGGTGCCTCGGCGGCGAAGATCGAAGCCTATCTGCAGCAGACCTTTGGCATGCCGTCATTGACGTATGTATGTTGTGGCTGGAGCAGCGGCGCGCCTTATTTCTGGCATGAGCAGCCGGGCAGCGTGAAGTACCAGATCGGCATGGGCGTGGAATCGCTGCATCATCCGCGCACGCAGTGGAGCGTGATTCCCTACTTCACGGTAACCGTTGCGGTGAACCGCAAAGGCCCCTGATGGCGTTTGCTTGAAACCAACCACTGGATCACCTGGACCGGTTGAATGTCGGTAACGGGCGTATGCTGTTCGGCGAGGAGGCGGCCGCGCCCGGTTTGGCGAGCAAGCGCGGCAGGATGCACCACGTAAAGGCGGCGGCAGGTCGTTAGTTGGGAACGCGCACCATCTTTGCCATCAGGTGTTCGACCACGCCCGCCGGGTCCGCCGTGCGGCCTACGTGTGTGCTGGACATCTGCACCACCGAGCTGCGCTTGGCGGTCAGGAAATGGAAGCGCGCGCGCGCAGGCAGCTGCGCGATCGGGCCGGCGCCGGCATCGCCCCGGCAGATCGCCACGATTGCATCCAGCCAAGGCTGCAGCGCTTCAATATCCAGCGCCGGCGCGAAGGCGTGCAGGCGCGCGGCATCGATCTCGATTGCCGCTTCCAGGTGACGTGCGCCCGGGCAGGACACGATCACCCCAACGTTGATGAATTCCTCGCGCTCCACCCGCGGTACCACGCGGATGACGGCATAGTCATACGTGTGCAGCGTGGGCACGGATGGCCTCCTGCACGAACACCGCACGCACCTTCAGGCGATGCTTCAGGTAGTTGATGTAGCCCTGCCGGTAAGCCTGCGGGCTGTCGAAGGCCGGCTCATCGACCAGCCAGCTGTCCGGCACCAGGCCGACGATGCGCTCGATCTCCGCATCAGGCAGGCGCGCGGCCAGCTCGGCATCCACCTCGGCGATGCGGCTGGCGAATGACAGCAGCACATGGTCACGGATCAGTACGAAGGGCTTCTCGCAGGCATCGCCGGCGTTGGCCCAGTCGTGATGGAAGTACATCGCCGCACCGTGGTCGATCAGGTACAGCTTGCGGTGCCAGACCATCAGGTTCGGATTGCGTGTGGTGCGATCGACGTTGCTGGTGAATGCATCAAACCAGACGATGCGCGAGGCCAGGTCGGCGTCCACCGGCATCGCCGCCGGATCGTAGTTGATCGCGCCGGGCAGGTAATCCAGGCCCAGGTTCAGGCCCTCGCTGGCGCGGATCAGGTCCTGGATCTCCGGGTCCGGCTCGGTCCGCGCGAACTCGCTGTCCAGCTCGACGAACAGGATCTCCGGAATCGGCAGGCCCACCGCGCGTGCCATCTCGCCTGCGATCAGCTCGGCGATCAGCGCCTTGGGTCCCTGGCCAGCGCCCCGGAACTTGAGTACCGCCATGCCGTCGTCGTCGGTCTCGACCACGGCAGGCAGCGAGCCACCTTCCCGCAAGGGGGTGATGTAGCGGAGGGCATGGACGGTACGCATGGGTGCATTCTAGCGTGGCCCATGCATGGGGTGCGCCGGGCGGTGCCCGGCGCTGTCCCTGACCTCAGTGCGACAACGCGCTGCGCTGCTGTTCCTGCACCTGCTGGCGCGTCTGTTCCTGCGAGGCGTGGTCGGCCTGGCGCTGGTTGACGGTAGCGAGGCTGTCCAGGCTTTCCTGCACCGGCCGCTGCGCGGCTTCGGCTGTGGCTGTCGATGCGCGTAGCGACGCAGGATCATCCAGAGCGCCCTTCACCACGAACACGTTCTGCGCCGCAGCGACATCGCCTGCCTGCCGGCTGAGCACCACATGATCCACGCGGTCCAGGCCGTTCTCGCGGGCCAGTACCAGCAGGCTTGAGCTCAAGCGTTCACTGGAGGCGTCGAAGCTGCGGCCGTTGGCGGCATCCAGCTCTGCCACCTTGCCGCGGATCTGATCGTGCAGGGCGCGGTCGTTGCCACCCGCCAACGGCGCAGCCTGCGCCGCGGTCGGCACGGGTGTGGTTGCCTGTGCAGTGATGGGTACGTGGGCGTAGGTGCCTTCGGTGTGGTCGAAATAGTGCAGCGTGGACGGCGAGGTGCTGGTATCGAAGTAGGGCTGCCGTGGCTGCGTGCCCTCACCCAGAGACAGGCCGTTCTGTTCCAGCAGGCTTTCCTGCAGGCCCAGCTGCGCCATGTTCACCGACATCCGGCTGATGCCATCGGGTGCCGGGTTTCTGGCCTCTTCCTCGCAGGCCCGGCCGATGGCATAAGCAGCGTAGAAATTCTGGTAATCCGAATTGCCATTGGGACCCAGCCGCGACGACACGCCTTCGTCGTAGTAGTGCTTGCCCATGCCCTCGATGTTGGCGGCAGTGGCGGTCATGCTCAGGTCTGCATTGAGTGTGAGGTCCGGATGCGCGGCATAGGTCATCGGCGGGCCGGGCTGTACGCGCACGAACTCCTCTGCACGGGTACTTGCTTTGTAGACATCTTCCAGCGTGGCGTCCGGTTTGGCGGTCTTGACCATGCCTACCAATGCGTTCCAGCCCTCGATGTTCGCCGATGCCTCGTCGCGCCGGTTGGCTGCGAGCAGGTTGCCGATGGCCTGGGTGTAGTCGTGGGTCGAATCGCGTGCGGCAATGTCTGCAATATCGGAATCAAACTGCTTATAGGCCCGTTCGGTCGCTGCATCATTGAACCCGTGCTGCAGCTCATGGCCCAGAACGAATGTCAGCTCTGCAGCGTCATGCCTGTCCCGCGCTGGGGTGGACAGACTGGACGCAGGCAGGCTGATCGTCTTTGCGCCGCCGTCGTACTCGCCGCCCACACTGCTGTCGGCAGGCAGCAGCTCAAAGCGCTGCAGATGACCGGCGGCGATGGCCGAGTCGACCTGGGTTGCCAGCGCCGGAGAGTTGGCGATGGCCTTGCGAAGGTTGTCGACCTGATCGGTCGTTACATCGGGTTTTCCTGCAAATTCGGTCAGCAGGCGTTCCGTATCCGCTGAAAGCGTAGGCATGGTGCGCCGCTCCTTACTGCACGGTGACAAGGCGGACGCAGGCATGTGCCGGCTCGCCAGACGGGGTCGGATTCTCAGCCATCGTGTCGACCTTGATGCTCAGGTTCGGGCGATCGAAACGGTCATGGATGACGCGGCCGTGCTCGCCGCGGATGGTTTCACGCTTGAAACCCGCGGCCTGCAGACCCGAGGCGAACTGATCGAAGTCGACCTGACAGATCGCCGATGCGTTCGCTTTGCGCTCGGCGGTGGTATCGATGAAATTGAGATCCAGACGCGTATCGGCGGCGCCAGCCGTCTTGATTTCCAGCCCGTAGCTCCATTCCGGCGTCAGCGTGCCGCCGTAGCCGAAGTGACCCGGGCCGAAACGCTGCGCGGGCGCCTGCATGGCCTGCGATACCCGTTCAAGGGTCAGTTCACGGGTGGAGTTGGTGTCCTTGATCAGATCCAGCAGGCGCAACAGGAGTTGGTCTGCGGTGAGCGCAGACGGCGTTGCGGCGTCGGAGGCAGTCGATGCCATGGTGGTGGGTCCTTGAGAAGTCGACGATTGGTCAGTCGCGTGTGCGCAGGCGCAGAGCGAGGCCGCACTTAGGACGATTGTCCACGGCCGTGTGAATGCGTACCCAAGCATGAGCGTTCCTTGCACGTTGAGCGCTGACTCTGGATGGGGTCAGGTGAATCACAGGTTAAATGCAATGGATGATGGCTGAAACCGGGCAGGGCGCTTCGGGGCTCGGGCCTTGGCTGCAGCTGGATTACCCGCGCAGAGCGTGGCCATGGCCGCGCGCAGTTGGCTCCGCATGCATGGATCTTTCTTCACTTCGTCGTTCCGCGACCGATGGCAGCATCCAGCGGTGTAGACGATAGATTGAGCGCTGGCGTGGCCTTGAGTTGCAGGTCTGCCGCTTTCCCGCGACCGACACCCGCCAGCTCGTTTCCGGCACATTTGCGCAGCGTTGAACGTGGCCCTGCGAGGCCACTCCCCTCGGCAAGGAGGCCCGCGATGCACAGTCCTGTTCACGCGTATACCTACCGCATCAGCAACCAGCCTATCGCGCAGGCAGCGTGCGCTGGTGTTGGCAGACATGCTGAAGACGTTGCTGCGGTTCATGCAGCCTCAGACAGAATTCTTCCGTGAGTTGAGCACCGATGGTTGGCTCTGCATCACGCAGTGCGCAGAGCCACTACATGCATGCGAGTCGCCCCGGGGCGCTGCTTCGTTCGCAGCACTGGGCGCGCATCTCGTCCACGATGTCCACGCAGGCTTCCGAGGTGCACGATGAGCAACGAATCGAGAGGAGCCCTGCCGCCCCTGGATCTGGATGATGCCAAGGCCGCGCAGATGATTGGCAAGCTGGTGCTGGTGGGCGTGACCCGTTTTGGCGGCGATGGTCAGGTGCAGGGGCTGGAGCAGTTTGCCGGCACCGTGCTGAGGGTCAGTGCCGAAGAAGGGCTGGTGCTGGCCGATGGCGATGACGGCCATGAGCGCTACCTGCCGCCCATGCTGGACCAGTACCTGCCGGCCGCGCCGGGCGAGTACCAGTTGCGGTCCAGTGGGGTGACGGTGATCGATCCCGATTATCTGTCCACCTGGGAGTTGCACGCGCGGCAGTAGGCGAGGGGCGTCCAGAGAGGGGCCGGGCCAGGCAGGGCCACGCTTTGCAGGATGGGGCGACTAGCCCTTCCGGCCCATTTCCCGGTGGGCAGGGGGTGTTAGATTCGGCCCATGCCCGCCGTGCGGGTACCCAACTCACACCCCAGGGGAAAAGGATGCTCATCCGTCGTACCTCTCTGGCGGCGGCCGTTGCCGTTGCCACGCTCGGCCTGCTGGCCGCCGGCCCGGCCTTCGCCGACTACGCCAAGCCGCCGGAACACCTGCTCAAGGTGCTCAAGGCGCCGCCGCCGCCGGCACCGAACATCGACCCCAGCGGCCAGCGCCTGCTGCTGACCACCGCGCAGACCTATCCGTCCATCACCCGCGTCGCCCAGCCGTACCTGAAGCTGGCTGGCGTGCGCCTGGAACCGAAGAACCGCAGCCGCCACGACACCCCCGGCGGCTATGGCATTCCGGCCTGTGTGGCCGACTTCACCCTGGTCGAGATCGTCAGCGGCAAGAGCACCAAGGTGAACCTGCCGCAGGGGTGCGCAGGTGGCGCACAGTGGTCGGCCGATGGCAGCCGTTTCGCCTTCCAGAATGCCGTCGATACCAGCGTGCAGCTGTGGGTGGGCGACGCCGCCACCGGCCAGGTGAAGCAGGTGCCGAACGTGCAGTTGAACCCCATCTTCGGCAGCACGGTGCAGTGGCTGGGCGGCAGCCAGAACCTGCTGGTGAAGCTGGTGCCGGCCAACCAGGGGCCGGCGCCGTCCAACGGCGGTACGCCCACCGGTCCGGACGCGCAGGAGTCGCTGGGCAGCAGTGGCGAGAGCAGCACCTATGAAGCGCGTGACACGCTGACCAGCGTGCACGATGAAAAGCTGTTCGCCTATTACGGTGCCTCGCAGCTGGCGGTGGTCGATGCCGCTGCCGGCAGCGTGCGCCCGGTTGGCCAGCCGGCGCTGTACAACGACGTCAACGCCGCGCCCGATGGCGAGCATGTGCTGACCGAGACCCTGAAGGCGCCGTTCTCGCATGCGGTGACCTACCAGCGTTTCGCCAATGATGTGGCGGTGCTGGATCTGGCCAATGGCCGCAATACGGTTCTGGCCAGCCTGCCGCTGGCCGATCGCGTGCCGGTACACGGTGTGCCGGAAGGCCCGCGGGGTTATGACTGGCGCTCCACCGATCCGGCCACCCTGGTCTATGCCGAAGCGCTGGACAAGGGCGACTGGAAGGTGAGCGTGCCGCATCGCGATCGCGTGCTGATGCTGAAGGCCCCGTTCACCGGCAAGCCGGTGGAAATCGCCCGCACTGCACAGCGCTTCGAGGGCTTTGCGTGGTCGGCCGACCCGGCCGTGTCGTTCCAGTTCGAGAACGACGAGAACCGCCACTGGATGCAGGCCCGCATCGTCGATGTGGACCAGCCGAAGAAGGAAGGTCGCCTGCTGTGGGACATGTCCAGCGATGAGCTGTACGGCAACCCGGGCAACCTGGTGTTCAAGCGCCTGCCCAGCGGTGCGCCGGTGGTGCGCCAGGAGGGCAACACCGTGTTCCTGCGCGGGCAGGGGGCGTCGCCGCAGGGCGACCGTCCGTTCCTGGATGCGCTCGATCTGGCTACGTTGAAGAGCGAACGTCTGTTCCGCAGTGATGCCGATGCGTACGAGCAGTTCCTGGGGTTCAGCAATACACCGGGTCGCTTCCTGACCTGGCACCAGTCGGTGATGGACCCGCCGAACGCGTTCGTGCGTCTGCTCGGTGAGCGCATCAACGATGCCAAGGCCGGCGAGGCACAATTCCAGTCCAAGCCTGCTGCGTTGACCAAGCTGGTCGACCCGACCCCGGAAGTGCGGCAGATCCAGAAGCGCCTGGTGACCTACAAGCGCGCCGATGGCGTGGACCTGTCGTTCACCCTGTACACGCCGCCGGGCTACAAGGAAGGCCAGCGCGTGCCGGCGATCCTGTATGCCTACCCGGCCGACTTCGCCAATGCCGCGCAGGCCGGGCAGGTCTCCGGTTCGCAGCAGACGTTCACCCGTCTGCAGCCGTACCGCCTGATGCTGCTGGCCGGCTACGCGATCATCGACAACGCCTCGTTCCCGATCGTGGGTGACCCGAAGAACGCCTACGACACCTATCTGGAACAGCTGGAAGCCGACGCCAAGGCGGCGGTGGACAAGGCCGTGGAGCTGGGCGTGGTCGACCGCAACCGCATCGGCGTGACCGGCCACAGCCATGGTGGCCTGATGACCGCCAACCTGATCGCCCACACCAACCTGTTCAAGGCCGGCGTGGCGACCAGTGGCTCGTACAACAAGACCTTCACCCCGTTCGGCTTCCAGAACGAGCGTCGCTCGGTATGGCAGGCGCAGGATGTGTACCTGAAGGCGTCGCCCTTCTTCTACGCCGACAAGATCAAGCTGCCGCTGCTGCTGGTCCACGGCGAGGATGACGCCAACCCGGGCACCGAGCCGTTCCAGTCGCGCAAGCTGTACCAGGCGATCCGCGGCAATGGTGGTACCACCCGCCTGGTGATGCTGCCCAACGAGCCGCACTGGTACACCGCGCTGGAATCGAACGAGCAGCTGGTCTATGAAATGCTGAATTGGTTCGACACCTACGTGAAGAACGCGAAGTAATCCTGCAAGGCCGCCTTCCGGGGCGGCCTTTCTGGTTCAGGCGTCCAGTAGCACCGAGCCATGCCCGGTTGTGATGCACGAAGGCTGCATGTGCCACAGAATCCGCTTTCCAAGGAGCGTCATGAAGGCCTGGTTTCTCGTCGTCGTAGCCCTGTGTCCGGCCGCTATGGCTGCTGCAGCCGATGGGCCCATGCGCATCGATGTGGCCTACGACTGGTCCGGTTGGGGAGGTGTTTCGGAGCACTGGCTTATCGAGCGCAATGTACGTGGAATCACCACGCGTGTTCGTGTCACAGATTCGGCGGGAAGCCAGGAATTGCCCAAGCAGATATTGCCGGCTGCTGCGGTCGAAGCGTTCGAAGCGGCTATTGATGCTGCCCCGCTGTCCAAGGAGGCCACGATCAGTCTGATTGCGGGCCGCCTTGATCGCGCTGAGATGCTGGAGTTGGATCCGAAACTGCGGTCAATGCCGCCGGCATCGTGCACATTCGCCGATCAGCAGGCGTGGGCCCGTCGGACGTTGACTGTCCAGGGGCTGCACCAGCGAGTGCAGCAGCACTTCAGGGGGGACGGGGTGGCGTGGACTGACGATTATCCGGTGATGTCGGTAACGGTGAAGCGCCAGGGCAAGCCTGACGTGGTGTTTCTGTCGAGATCGCAGAAGGCCTTGATGTTGCCATGGAAGCAGCTGTCTAGTGGGCAGGTGAATCAGCGATCACTGTCGCTCGCGCCGGATCAGTGGCGCCCCGCGCTGAGTGACGCGTTGACCCGGTTGCTGCCAGAGGGGGAGGCAACACGTGCCCGCTTCAAAAGCACCTGGCTGCAGCATCGCTTGAAACAGGAGCTTGAGCTGGAGGCATTGAAGTGCACGACCGGGCCATGAACAGGGGGGACTACGAGGGCACAGCCGGGCCAGGTATCCCCCTGTCGCTGTTGCGTAACCATCTGTGATGCAGGCATGGATCGGCCACAAAGCTGCGGTACGCTGCGCATCTGATGTCCGCTACGGGTTCGCTCCATGAAGGCCTTCATCCTCGCCGTATCGCTGTCGATTTCCGTTGGCCCGGGCATTGCATTCGCCCAGCCGCTGCCGGCCGAGCTGGCAGCGTTGGGCATCACTGCCGGCATGCCCTACAGCAAGGCCAAGCGCCTTCTTGATGCCGCAGGATGGCAGGCCAGCCCGCCACGCGATGCGCCCGAAGTATTGGATGGTTTCCCGGAAGTGGGTTGCCAGAAGGGCGGTAACAATTGCAGCAGCACCTTCGCCAAGGATGGGCAGCAGGTCGTCCTGCAGGTGGGAACCACGCTGGCGGGCCAACCCTTCGTGCAAGGCGGTCGCTGAGCACGACGGGCACTCAGCCCAGCGGCAGGTTCTCCAGCGCACGCGACATCCGGTCATGCAGGTCGCGCACGCGTTCGGCCTTGGCGTCCACGCGGCGCTCATCGCCGAAGCTGCGGACATAGGCGCATGCAGCGAAGCCGACGCTTTCCCTTTCGTACTCGGCGATCCACGCCAGGCGGTCGGGGTTGCTGGCCTGCTCGGCCGACCAGGCCGCCACCGGTGGACGGATGCGCGCGATGATGCCAAGCCGCCACGGTTTGGGTGTCAGCCGCGCACGGAAGCAATGCTGCAGCGTGCACATGCGTGCATACAACGTGTCGGTGCCCAACGCCTTGAAGAAGGCATGCACCTGCGCATCCTGTGGTTCGAACGTGGCATGCATGGCCAGTATGCGCAGCCCGGCCGGGGTGCGGTAAGCGCGCAGGTGCCAGTCTGGGTGGTGCTCGACGAATGCCTGCACGCGCTGCAGTGCGATGCCTTCGACACCGCCGGACCGGGCCAGCCGTCGCTTGCGCCGCCCCGACAGGACCTGGTTGACCACCACCATGGCAATGCCGCCGGCCGCCAGGCCGATGTTGAAGTTGCCCAGCGCACCGCCGATCAGCGCACCGGCCGCCAGCAGCCCCAGCGCACCGAGCAGCGGCAATGCGCAGCCTGACGGAGTGGACACGTGGTCGATATCCGCAAACAGTATGTCCGGGGTGTTCAGGCACAACGCGCCGTAGCTGTTGCGGGTAACGATGACGTCATCGCTGCGCTGCACGATCTGCTCGCGGATCGGGATGCCTTCCACGCCGTAGTTGGTTCGTCGCTCGCGACGCGGCACGGCCTGGCCGCTGAGGATGGCATCGAGCGCTTCGCGCGCACGTGCATCGGCATGGGCCTGCGCGGCATCCTGGTCGTCGTCGGACCAGCCGAACCGGCGTACCACCACCGGGCGTCCCCTGTACCTGTCCTGCAGGCGGGCTTCGGCCCAGTACGCTGGAACGATCATCATCCTGTCTTCCCCTTGCTTCCATGGCAGCCGCTCGCCGCGAGTCTGGCATAGCAGGGGAGGGCGTTGCACGATACGGCAGCGCATGCGACGACGCGGTGGTAGATTGCGCGCTTCGCGTGCACTCCACCAAGGACGGAGCCATGTTCGTGTCATTGCGCTGCCTGCTTGCCCTGGCCCTCGGCGGGGTGATCGGCACTGCCCAGGCGGCCGCGCCGGGACCGGAAATCCTGACCGCCGATGCCAGCCGTTTCTACGCGCTGTACGAGGCCGCTGGCGGCAAGCCCAGCGTGGCCCAGCTTGAGCAGTACCTGGCACAGGGCACGCCGAGCCTGGCCCAGTTCGCCAAGCTGCGTCGGGTGACTGCCCAGCGCATGGCCGAAGCGATGGCGCGCGACCCTGCGCTGTACGCCAATGGACGGGCCTGCCTGGCGGAGTTGCCGGCGGTGCGGCAGCGACTGGTGCAGGTGTTCGCCACTCTGCAGGCCATCTATCCGCAGGCGAAGTTTCCGCCGGTGGCGATCGTGGTGGGGCGCGGCAAGCCGGTGGGAATGACCTACCCCGATGGCGTGGTGATCGGCCTGGAAGCGCTGTGCGCGGCCGATTTCATGAACGCCAACGCGCAGGACCGCTTCGTGCACGTGATCGCGCATGAATACGTGCATATCCAGCAGACCGGCGTGAGCGAGTACGAAGCAGGCGACCCGCGGGCGACGGTGCTGCGCGAGTCGCTGGGCGAGGGGATCGCCGAGTTCATCGCCGAGCTGATTTCCGGCAACGTTGGCAATGGCCGGCATGCCGGCTGGACGCGGGGCAGGGAAGTGCATATCGAAAGCGCCTTCGCGCTGGACGTGGACAGCACCGATCTGACGCCCTGGCTGTACAACTACACGCCGGGTTCGCAGGAGCCCTACGATCTGGGTTACTGGGTGGGCTACCGCATCGCCAAGGCGTATTACCTGCAGGCCGGCAACAAGCGCGATGCCGTGCGCGCGCTGATCCAGCAGGACAACCCGAAGGCGATCCTGCAGGCCAGCGGCTGGACGCCAGGCATGTGGATGCCGGCGAAGGTGACGGGTGTGGCGGCAAGGACGGCTGCATCGGCCAAGTGACTATTGGCAGGCCGCGCTAGACTGCTCAGGTCGACAACGGAGGATGCTCATGCGCAGGAGGACTTCACTGGCCTGGCTGCTGGCCGGATCGCTCATGGCGGGGCTGGCCACGCCCGTATTGGTGCAGGCGGCCAGCAATCCATTGCTGACCAAGCCAGTGGAGCAGGTGCAGCCAGACGAAGTGCGCTTCATGCAGCAGCGTCTGTCCGACTGGCCGCAGCTGCAGAAGTACCGCGCAGCCAATGCCGCATTGCCCGCGCCACGGGCCGGCCAGTCACGCGTGGTGTTCTTCGGCGATTCGATCACCGAAGGCTGGGGCAAGGAAGGCAGCAGCACGTTCTTCCCCGGCAAGGGCTACCTCAATCGCGGCATCAGCGGACAGACCACCGCGCAGATGCTGGTGCGCTTTTCGCAGGATGTACTGGCGCTGCGCCCGGATGTGGTGGTGATCCTGGCCGGCACCAATGACATCGCCGGGAACACCGGCCCGTCCACGCAGGCGATGATCGAGGACAACCTGCAGGCCATGCTGGATCTGGCCAAAGCGCATGGCATTGCGGTGGTGCTGGCGTCGGTGTTGCCGGTCAGCGAGTACCCGTGGACGCCGGGCATAGCACCTGCGCCCAAGGTGCGTGCATTGAATGCTGCGTTGAAGCGGCAGGCCGATGCGCGCGGGCTGGTCTATCTGGACTACCACACGCCGATGGCCAACCGTGCCGGCGGACTGGATGCGCAGTTGGCAACCGATGGCGTGCATCCGACGGCGAAGGGCTATGCGCTGATGGCACCGCTGGCCGAGGCGGCGATCAAGCGCGCGCAGGCGAACGCGCCCAAGCGCTGAGATTGGGGTAGTGCCGGCCGCTGGCCGGCAACCTCGATCTGCATGCCGAACGGATTGCCGGCCAGCGGCCGACACTACCCTATCGCCAGTTCCGCCAGAAGCCACTCACAGAGCCGCACCACCAACGGACGCGGCGCCGCTGCGATAAAGTGTCCACCGAGCCGGCCGCGCACGGTGGCCGCCAGGGACGACGAGGCAGGGAATGCAGAACGGAATCGGCAGCAGGCTGCGCTTGGCCGGCGTGGCCACGGTACTGATGTTTGCAGGTCAGGCGAGCGCCATTGCCGCGCCTGCAGCGTCACCGGTCACACGTGAGGCGGTGGCCGGCATTTCCCTGAGCGAATGGACCGCGCGTTGGTGGCGCTGGGCTGACGCGCAGAGGGTTGCGCCTTACCTGGATCCCGATGGTCGCCTGTGTGAACTGGGCCAGGAGGGGCCGGTCTGGAACCTGGCAGGCACCAATGGCCGCTTCCAGCCACGCAGGCAGTGCGTGGTGCCCGAGGGCAGGCACCTGTTGCTGCCCATCATCAACATGGCCAGCTACCAGACCGGGGAAGACGTCTCCTGCGAGGAGCTGCAGGCCGGCGCGGCGATCAACAACGATTATCTGGTCAGCGCTGTGGTGCTGCTGGACGGGCAGCCGTTGGGTGACGTGCGCCTGCACCGGGTGAAGAGCGAAGGTTGCTTCCGCATGGATCCGGATGACGATGATTCGCGATTGGCTGCGGCCGACGGCTACTGGCTGATGCTCAAGCCACTGACGCCCGGTCGGCACACCGTGAGCGTCGGCGCCAACTATGGCGCGCCCGAAGGTGGCGCGTACAGCCAGATGCGGCAGACCTTCGAGTATGTGCTGCATGTGGGTGGCCGCACGCAGATCACCTTCGTGACCCCCATGAGGGTGGAGGCGTCTGCCCCCTGATCTGCGCGGCAGGGGTCATTCATGGTCCTGCTTCAACGCCAGATCGGCAGCCAGCAGCGCCTCGGCTGCAGCACTCAGGGCCGGCGCGGGCGGAGCAACCACGCCGATCGATTCCATCATCTGTGGCATGCCGACGAACTGACGTGCGCGGCGGTCGTAGATGCCGGTGATCAGCAGTGCACGCGTGGCGGTTTTCTGCTCCGGGCCGATCAGTACGCGCTGCTCCATGATGCCGCGTGTGCCGACCCAGCCGACCAGTCGCGTTTCCAGGGTGAAGCGCTGGAACGGCTTCAGCTCGCGCCGGAACTGGATGGTGCCGGCGCCAACAATCGGCGCCCACTTCTCACGCAGCGCCACCTTGCCCAGGCCCATGCGCAGGATCAGGTCCAGCCGGCCCAGGTCGAAGATGTTCCAGTAGCGGCCGTTGGTCATGTGCAGGTTGCTGTCCAGGTCGTTGGGCAGCACCCGGAACTGCAGGCGGGAGACGCCGAACGGGGCCTCCAGCTTCGGCCGGAACAGGCTGCGCAGCAGCAGGTGGAGCAGGCGGAACCAGAGATTCATGATTATGACGACTGTTATAGAACGGTCGATACGCTAGTCTATGACGACTGTCTTAGCAAGGAGCCGGCCGTGAGCCCGCGATCGTCCGATGCCCCCCAGCGTGTGATCGATGCCGCAGCGCAGATGCTCGCGCGTGTGGGCCTCAACGCGACCAGCATCCGCGAAGTGACCAAACTGGCTGATGCGCCGCTGGGGTCCACGTATCACCACTTCCCGGGCGGCAAGCAGGAATTGTTGGCACGGGCCACCACGATGGCCGGCGACAAGGTGGAGGCGCTGCTGATCGAACTGCTGAAGGGCGGCGCGGTGCAGGGGTTGCAGCAGTTCCTGGCGATGTGGCGCGAGCGCCTGCTGCGTACCGGTTTTCGTGCCGGCTGCCCGGTGCTGGCGGCGGCCGTCGAGGAGCCGGTGGAGGCCCTGCCGAGCCAGCCACGTGCGGCGGCCGCCGAGGTGTTTGCGCGCTGGCAGGGGCACCTGGCTGAGGCGTTCGTCGCCGATGGGCACGCGCCCGCCCAGGCGACCGGCCTGGCCAGCCTGGTGATTGCCAGTGTGGAAGGCGCAGTGGCGATGAGCCGTGCACTGCAGGACATCACCCCGTTCGACCAGGTGGCTGCGCAGTTGTTGAAGGCGGCTGCACCGCCTGCTTGAGCGGCGCGCGGACTACTTGAAGAACATGTAGACCCACCCGGCAAACATGGGCACCATCACAGCGACACTGGATGCCACCAGCCAGCGTACATAGCGGCTGGCCGCATCGGCCCCTTGCCGTTTCAGTGCCCAGGCATGCACAGGCAAGACCAGCAGGGCCTGCAGGAACAAGGCCGCCATTGCGCCAAGCCAAAGTGCAAACACGCCCAGGCAGCCGTCACTCATGCAATAGGTCGCGAACCACGACCCCCAGCCTGCCAGGCCGATCATCGGCAGGAACATGACGATGGCAACAGGGCGGGTGAACTGGGACGCTTGCATGCAGGAGCCGATCCGTTCCGTGGCTGCCCAGAATATAGGATCCACACCGGACCGCGGTTGCCGTGGATCGGGCGGGAACTGGATGGGACGTGGCCTGTAGACGCGGCGCCACGGCAGGGTAGAATCCGGCCAGCGCAGCCCGCGCGTGCTTGGCAAGGATGTCTGCATGCTGCACCACCTCTCGTTGGGTGTCCGCGATCTCGAGCGTGCAGGTCGCTTTTACGATGCCGTTCTTGCAGCACTCGGTTACCGCCGCGTTTTCGAAGACGACACTGCGATCGGCTATGGTCTGGTCGAGGATGAAGACCTGTTGTGCCTGAAGCTGCGCGACGATGCGGTTGCGCCGGGACCTGGCTTCCATCTGGCGCTGGCGGCAACCACGCGCGACGCCGTTGATCGGTTCCATCATGCGGCCTTGGCCACCGGAGGCCAGGACAACGGACCTGCCGGTCTGCGCCCGGACTATGGCGAGCGCTACTACGCTGCGTTCGTGATCGATCCAGATGGTCATCGCATCGAGGCGGTGACCAAGGCGGCGCCGGATGCGGTCAGCCTGATGCAGGTATTGAAGGCGTTGTAACAGGATCTGCCACGACGTTTAATATCAATCACACGCAGGGAGAAGCGCATGGATGTCGCTGCACGCAGGAACAGGAAGTTCGTTCGTTGGCTGATGGTGGCGATGTTCGCCCTGTTGATGCCCTTCGCGGTGCTGGCCCAGTCCGGGCCTACGGCCACCCCGCCCACAACAGATGCGGCCGCCGAAGAAGCCCAGTGCCGCGCCTCCACCTATGAACGCATCGGGCACAAGGTCGACATCGGCCTGGTGGCCTTGGTGTCGCTGCTGGTGGTCGGCCTGCTGGTGGCCATTTCCCGCGAATGGGGGACGACCTCGCAGCGCTGGACCTGCCGCACGATGGCCCTGCTGCTGGTGGGCATCGGGGTGGCCCTGCTGTGGTGGGCGGGCAGCATCATCTACCTGGGCTATAACCCGTGGCAGGAGGACGCCGCTCCGCTGGATGCCGCGTTGGCCTCTACGCTGCTCAGCACGTCGCCGAAGTGGCTGGCAGGGCTGTTGATGATGGGTTTCGCGCCCACTGTCTGGCGACGCAGCGAGCGCCTGCCGTCCTGGCGCATTGCATGATCCATGGGGCGCCGGGCGATGCCCGGCGCTCCCCATGTGAATCAGTCGAAGCGCCAGCGCACGCCTGCATACACGCCGCGGCCTTCACCGGGCGTCGAGCGCGCCACGTCCTTGCCGGCATCGTTGTAACCGGGGGTGACGGTGGCGGCGTAATGGCGGTCGGCGATGTTGCGCATCTCCGCCCACAGCTGCCAGCGGCCGCCCGGTGCGTCGTAACCGATGCGACTACCGAAGATGACGTGGCCGTCCGCCCAATAGCTGTTGGCGTAGTCCACCGCGATGCGTGAGGCGTACTCGGTGTTCAGTGCGGCATACAGGCCCGAGGCGTGGTCGAAGCGCAGTTCGGCCTGATAGGCGTGGCGCGGCAGGCCGGGCAGGCGGTTGCTGCCGAAGCGCGTGTCATGGCGATAGCGGAAATCGCTGAAGGTGTACGCCTGGCGCAACGACAGACGGCCCGGTGCAGCCTGCCACAAGGTGCTGTCCAGACCGGCCTCGATGCCACGGTGCACGGTGGGGCTGGCGTTGTTCTCAGCGATGAACAGGTTCGGCACCGGCTGTAGTTCCACGCTCAGCAGCTCGTGGTTCACGTGCGCGTAGTAGCCGGTCAATTCCCAACGACCCAGCGCCGCTTCGCCGCGTGCGCCGAGTTCCAGCGTGGTGGCGGTCTGGTTATGCATCGGCACCGGCGCGCGCTGGCGGCCGGTGGACGGACCATTGCCCGCGCCGAAGTACTGGTTCGAGCCCCAGATCATCGACCACGGGTGCGGCGCTTCCACCGAACGGCTGAGGTTGCCGAACCACTGCGTCTGCGGCGTCTGCTGCCAGGTGAAGCCCAGCCGCGGCGCGTAATCCCAGTCGTGGTCGCGCAGGCGGCCGCCGCTGCTCGGCCAGGTGACCTGCACATCGCGGCGGGTGTTGATCAGTGCAAAGCCGGTCTGTACGCGCAGGCGTTCATTCACGGCCAGGTTGTTGCTGATGTGCAGCGTGCTGTCGGTGCCGTGGTGGCGGAAGTCGCGCGTGCGGGTGCCGGCGGCATAACCGTTGTTGGCAAAGCGCAGCGACTCACGCACATCGGCATCCAGGTCGTGGGTTACGCGCAGGCCGATGGTGGTTTCGCTGTCCAGGCCGAACAGCGTATGCCGGCGGCGGTAGTCCAGCGTGGCGTTGAGGTTGGCGTAGTCCAGCTGCTGGCGGTACAGGCTCTCGTTCAAGTCCATCGGGTATTTGTGATAGACCAGCCCGGCCTGCAGCGAGGAATCCTCGTCGATCTGCAGGGTGGTGAGATTGCCCACCCACGTGCTGCCCGGCTGAGGACGGCGCGCATCGATGGCCAGGTTGGCCGCGTTCGCCGCGCGCGGATCATTGCGGATCTGCTCGCGGGTCAGGCGCCCGGGTGTCTCGTGGTTGGTTTCGCGGTAGCGCACGAAGAAGCGTGTCTGCAGATCGGGGGTGATCTGCCAGCCGATGTTGGCCATCGCGCCCTTGCCATCGCCGGCCGCATGGCGCTGGTAGCCATCGAATTCGGTATCGGTATAGGCCAGGAAGTAGGCGACGTCACCACTGGCGCCGCCCCAGCTGATCCCGCGCTTCTGGTAGCCGCGGCTGCCGGCTTCGTAGTGCAGCTGCACGCCCGCCGAGTCGCGACCGCTGCGGCTGATGTAGTCGATGGCTCCGCCCAGTGCCAGCGCGCCGCGTTCGAAGCCGTTGGCACCGCGCAGCACTTCCACGCGTGACAGCCACAACGGTTCCAGCAGTTCGTAAGGCGTGCCGCCGGGGCCGGTCAGTGGAAGGCCGTCGATCGACACCGCGACGCCGGAAGCATGTGCACCCGGGCCGCGGTTGATGCCCGAGCCGCGGATCGACACCTTGGTGCCTTCGTTGCCCGGCGACTGCGCGCTGATGCCGGGCTGGTAGGCCAACACGTCGGCGCTGCTGGACAGGCGGCTGTCCGCCTTGGCCACGTCGATCACGTTGCTGGCGCCCGGCACGCGCTTCAGCGCCTCGCGCGCCTGCGCGCTGGCATCGGCGGCAGTGACCTGCACCGCGTCCAGCGTGGTGGCCTGTGGGGCCGCGTGGGCGGTGGTGGAAAGGCTAAGCAGGATGGCCAGCGACAGCAAGGAGGGGGCGGGGCGATGCGGCAGGAAGTGCATGCGGACAGTCTGTAAACCAAAAAACAGGCGCGCAAGTTAACAGGTCGAGTACGGTACGTCACCCACCGGGTGCGTATGGGCTCACCCCGATGCGTGGCGTGGATTCACAGAAGAATCTACGGCGAGGTTTTCGCCAGCCCCTTCGACTTCGCATACAGCCGATCAGCGGTCTCCCTCTCGCCCAGCGCAGCATGGCATTCGGCAAGGCTGTCCCAGGCATTGGCCGAGGTGGGATACAGGGCAGTATTGAGGGCGAAGATCTTGAGCGCGGGCCGGTTGCCCAGATTGTTGCGGATCGCGTAGCCGGTTGCATTGATGGCCCACTCCAGTTCGTTGGATGCAATGCCACTGTTCTCGCTCAGCCACGCACGCAGGCTGCTTTCACTGCCGCTGTCACCGGTCAAGGCATAGCCGATCAAACGTTCGGACAGTGCTGCATGCGGAAACTCGCCTGCCGCAGCCACTGCCATCGTGCTTTCCACCAGCGTGCTCGACCAGGCATTGCGGGCGCTGCCATTGGTCAGGTACACGAACACCCAGTAGCCGCTGGCCAGCGTGCCCTTGTAGGCCAGCCGCGCGCGCACGCGGGTGCCACCATCGTGGCCGACCTGTGTGTAGCCATCGCTGCGGGTCGTATCCCAGCCGGTGGCGAAGAAGTTGCTGCCGCCGCCGGTCAGTGTCTGTGGCTGCCACAGCGCTTCCAGCGTGGCAGTGCGCACCAGCTTGCCGGTCGCCAGTGCCTGCAGGAAACGGTTCATGTCGCCCACGGTGGTCTGCAGATCGGCGTGGCCCCAGCCGTAGTGCGGCCATGGATCTTCATTGGCCGGCTGCAGCTGGCCGTCCTTGCCGATGTACGGCATTGCCGCGCGCTCCGCCGGCACGCTGGCTGCTCCCCACGAGGTGCTGGTCATTTCCAGCGGCTGCAGAATGCGTTCGCGGGCGATGGCCGGATAGGGCTTGCGGTACTGGGCCTCCAGCAACGCAGTCAGCACCAGGTAGTTGGCCTGCGTGTACTGCACGCGGCTGCCGGTTCTGAACTGCGGCGGCGCCGAACCGGCCACCTTCAACGCAGCAGCAAGATCGGGTGCCACGCCCCGGTAGCCTTTGCTCACCCAGCGGTTGTCCACGCGGTCGTAGTATTCGCCGATGCCAGAGCTGTGGTTGAGGAAGTCACGCACGTGGATGGCCTGCCACGCGGTCGGCAGGTCCGGCACATAACGACTGGCGGGGGCATCCAGATCCACCTTGCCCTGGTCCACCAGCTGCATCACCAGCGTGCTGGTCAGCAGCTTGGCCATCGACTGCGCGGCGAAGATGGTATCGACGGTGGCGGGCGCGTGGGTGGCCGGGTCGCGTTCACCACTGGCGCTCTCGTACAGCACGTTGCCGTTGTGTGCGACCAGTACCGCCTGGCCGGCGATGCCGTAGCGTTCGCGATTGGCCTGGAGCTGGCTGTTGAGCCGGGAAGCAAGATCTGGCGGAACATCCCGCGCCGAAGCGAACGGGGTGGCGAACAGGGCGCAGAGCAATGCAGCAGCGAGCGTGCGGTACATCGCGGTGATCCGTCAGCGGCGATGGCGCATCTTGGTCACGGCGGGGGATAGGGTCAAGCCAGGAGGGTTGTGCCGACCAAGGTCGGCATCTACCAGAGCGATGGCCATCAGGAAGAGCCGGCCAGCGGCCGGCACTACCCGGGTGCTGGGTCAGCCGAGGATTCCCGGCAGATTCAACCCCTTCTCCTTCGCGCACTCAATCGCGATCTCATACCCCGCATCGGCATGGCGCATCACGCCGGTGGCCGGGTCGTTCCACAGCACGCGTGCAATGCGCTTGGCCGCCGCTTCAGTGCCATCGCAGACGATCACCATGCCGGCATGCTGCGAGAAGCCCATACCCACGCCGCCGCCATGGTGCAGTGACACCCACGTCGCGCCACTGGCGGTGTTGAGCAGGGCATTCAGCAGCGGCCAGTCGGACACAGCATCGGAGCCGTCGGCCATCGCTTCGGTTTCGCGGTTCGGCGAGGCCACGCTGCCGCTGTCCAGATGGTCGCGACCGATCACCACCGGCGCCTTCAGTTCACCGTTGGCCACCATCTCGTTGAAGGCCAGGCCCAGTCGATCACGATCGCCCAGGCCGACCCAGCAGATGCGCGCCGGCAGGCCCTGGAACTTGATCTTCTCGGCGGCCATGTCCAGCCAGCGGTGCAGATGCGGGTTGTCCGGAATCAGCTCCTTCACCTTGGCATCGGTCTTGGCGATGTCTTCCGGGTCGCCGCTCAGCGCCGCCCAACGGAACGGGCCGATGCCACGGCAGAACAGTGGACGGATATACGCCGGTACGAAGCCGGGGAAGTCGAACGCGTTCTCCACGCCTTCTTCCAGCGCCATCTGCCGCAGGTTGTTGCCGTAGTCCACGGTCGGTACGCCCAACGCGTGGAAGCCGAGCATGGCGCGGATGTGGTTGGCCATCGACGCACGCGCGGCCTTTTCCACTTCCTTGGGGGCGGACACGCGCTTGGCGTCCCACTGCTCGACGGTCCAGCCCTGCGGCAGGTAACCGTTCACCGGGTCGTGGGCGGAGGTCTGGTCGGTCAGCAGGTCCGGCTTCACGCCGCGGATCAGCAGTTCGTCCAGCACGTCGGCAACGTTGCCGAGCAGACCCACCGACAGCGGCTTTTTGGCGGTGCACGATGCTTCGATCAGGCGCAGGGCCTCATCCAGATCGTCGGTCCAGGTATCCAGGTAGCCGGTGCGCAGGCGCATCTCGATGCTGCTCTTGCGGCATTCCACCGCCAGGCAGGAGGCGCCGGCCATCACCGCGGCCAGCGGCTGCGCGCCACCCATGCCGCCCAGCCCGCCGGTGAACAGCCACTTGCCGGCCAGGCTGCCGTTGTAATGCTGGCGGCCCATTTCCACGAAGGTCTCGTAGGTACCCTGCACGATGCCCTGTGCGCCGATGTAGATCCAGCTGCCGGCAGTCATCTGGCCATACATGGCCAGGCCCTTCTTATCCAGCTCGTTGAAGTGATCCCAGTTGGCCCAGCGCGGCACCAGGTTGGAGTTGGCGATCAGCACGCGCGGTGCATCGGCATGGGTGCGGAACACGCCCACCGGCTTGCCCGACTGCACCAGCAGCGTCTGGTCATCGTCCAGGCGCTTGAGGGTTTCGACGATGGCGTCGAAGCTCTCCCAATCGCGTGCGGCACGGCCGATGCCGCCGTACACCACCAGCTCCTGCGGCCGCTCGGCCACGTCCGGGTGCAGGTTGTTCATCAGCATGCGCAGCGGCGCTTCGGTGAGCCAACTCTTGGCGGTGAGCGTGGTGCCGGTCGGTGCGGCAATGGTGCGGGACGGGTCGTTGCGGGTCATGCGGCGCTCCGGTTCGTAGCGAATTCAAGGCAGGCATTGAGCACCTGCGCCAGGGTGTGGCGCAGCGGTGCGGCGTGATCGGGGTCGAGCGGGGTGGGCCAGCTGTGCTCATCCACCTGGTCGGGTAGTGGTTCGTGCATGTAGCCGCGGCAGGCCAGTTCCATCTGCAGGCTGTGCACACCACCGGCAATGCTGCTGTAGTGGCGGGTGATCCAGCCGCCCTTGAAGCGGCCATTGCGCACCTGGCTCATGCCGCTGAGCGCCAGCAGGTTCTCCACCACATCGCTCAGTGCGTTGTCGCAGGAGGTGTCCGGTGCACCGGACGGCCCGGCGGTGCCGAGATTGAACTGCGGCAACTCGCCCTCGAACAGGTGCGGGATGTGCGAACGGATCGAATGCGCGTCGTACACCACCACGGTGCCGTGGCGTGCACGCAGGCGTGCGATCTGCGTGGCCAGTGCGTTGTGGTACGGCGCGAAATACGTGTCGCGGCGCCGGGCAATCTCGGCGTCATCCGGCTCGCGGCCGGCGTGGTACAGCGGCTGGTTGTCGAAGGTGGTCAGCGGGCACAGGCCGGTGGTGTTTTGCCCCGGGTACAGCGACACGCCGCTGGGGTCGCGGTTGAGGTCGATCACCGAACGCGAGATTGCCGAGCGCACGGTGGTCGCGCCCATGCCGCGTGCGAAGTCGTACAGCTCATGCACCCACCAGTCGGCATCGCGGCGCGCCAGCCATGGTGAGTGGAAATCGCCGATCAGGTCATGCGGCAGCTCGCTGCCGGTGTGCGGGAAGCTGACGATCAGCGGCGCATCGCCTTCGTGCACGGTCAGCCATTCGGGATGGCCGTTCATGCCTGCGGTTCCACCGTGGGCAACAGCTCGGCCAGTCCCTTGGCCAACGCGCCGCTGCGGACCAGGTCGGTTGCGATCACCATGTCCGGGTGGAAATAGCGATCGTCCTGCAGCATCGGCACCTGTGCACGCAGCGTGGCGCGCACGTTTTCCAGTGCCTTGCTGGAGCGCAGCGGCGCATGGAAGTCGCAGCCCTGCGCAGCGGCCAGCAGCTCGATGCCGATCACGTTGGCCGCGTTCTCGGCCATCTGCATCAGGCGGCGTGCACCGTGCGCGGCCATCGACACGTGGTCTTCCTGGTTGGCCGAGGTGGGAATCGAATCGACGCTGGCGGGGTAGGCGCGCTGCTTGTTTTCCGAGACCAGTGCAGCGGCGGTCACCTGCGGAATCATGAAGCCGGAGTTCAAGCCCGGGCGCGGGGTCAGGAACGCCGGCAGGCCGGACAGCGCAGGGTCGACCAGCATCGCCAGGCGACGCTCGCTGATCGAGCCGATTTCGCACACGGCCATCGCCAGCATGTCGGCGGCGAAGGCCACCGGCTCAGCGTGGAAGTTGCCGCCGGACAGCGCCTCACCGGTATCGGTGAACACCAGCGGGTTGTCGGACACGCCGTTGGCTTCGATTTCCAGCGTGGTCGCAGCCTGGCGCAGGATGTCCAGCGCCGCGCCCATCACCTGCGGCTGGCAGCGCAGGCAGTACGGGTCCTGCACGCGCACGTCGTTGTCACGGTGCGATTCGCGGATGCCCGAATCCTGCATCAGCATGCGCAGGGTGGCGGCGGTGGCGATCTGCCCATGCTGGCCACGCAGCGCATGGATACGCGGATCGAACGGCGTATCTGAGCCCTTGGCCGCTTCCACCGACAGCGCGCCGGTGACCAGTGCGGCCTGGAACACGGTTTCGATCTCAAACAGGCCGGCCAGTGCGTACGCAGTGGAGAACTGGGTGCCGTTGAGCAGGGCCAGGCCTTCCTTCGCGCCCAGTTCCACCGGCTGCAGGCCGGCGCGAGCCAGTGCGTCCAAGGCGGGCAGGCGTTCATCGCCGACGAAGGCGTCGCCGACGCCGATCATCACGCTGGCCAGATGCGAGAGCGGTGCCAGGTCGCCCGAGGCACCGACCGAGCCCTGCGCCGGCACCACCGGCAGCACGCCCTTCACCAGCATTGCTTCCAGCAGCAGCAGCGTTTCCTCGCGCACGCCGGAAGCACCCTGGGCCAGACTGACCAGCTTCAACGCCATCATCAGCCGCACCACATTGGCCGGCATCGGCTCGCCCACGCCCGCGGCATGCGAGAGCACGATGTTCCGCTGCAGGGTGGCCAGGTCCTCGCGCTCGATGCGCACGCTGGCCAGCTTGCCGAAACCGGTGTTGATGCCATACACCGGTGCGCCCTTGGCGACGATGGCAGCCACCGTTGCGGCACTGGCACGCACCGCCGGCAACGCGGCCGGGTCAAGCGACAGCGGGGCACCGCGATACGCCTGCCGCCACTGGGCGAGGGTGACATGACCGGGGCGAAGAACCAGGGTGTTGCTCATGTGTTGCTCCAGGAGGCAGGCAGGTCGGGCTGTCCGCGCATCACGCGCGCGTGCAGCGGGTTGAATCCAATGCGATAGACCAGGTCGGCGGGGGCGTCGATGTCCCAGATCGCCAGGTCGCAGTCCATGCCGACGGTCAGGCGGCCGATGCGCTCGCCATGGCCCAGCGCACGCGCCGCTTCACGGGTGAAGCCGGCAATGCATTCGTCCACGGTCAGGCGGAACAGGGTCGCGCCCATGTTCATTGCCAGCAGCGGGCTGGTCAGCGGCGAGGTGCCGGGGTTGCTGTCGGTGGCCAGTGCCAGCGGCACGCCGGCCGCACGCAGCGCGGCGATCGGCGGCAGGGTGGTATCGCGGGTGAAGTAGAACGCGCCCGGCAGCAGCACGGCGACGGTACCGGCGGCGGCCATCGCGGCGATGCCGGCGTCGTCCAGATGTTCGATATGGTCGGCCGACAGCGCACCGAAACCGGCCGCCAGTTCGGCGCCATGCTGGTTGCTCAGTTGTTCGGCGTGGATCTTGATCGCCAGCCCATGCGCACGCGCAGCGTCAAATACCTGGCGGGCCTGCGCCGGCGAGAACGCGATGTTCTCGCAGAAGATGTCCACGGCCTCGGCCAGGCCTTCTGCAGCGATGGCCGGAATCATCACCTCGCACACCTCATCGGTGTATTCCTGTGCCTCGCGACCGGGCGGCACCGCGTGCGCACCGAGGAAGGTCGGCACCACGTTCACCCGGCATTGTTCGCCCAGCGAGCGGGCCACCTGCAACTGCTTGCGCTCGTCCTGCAGGGTCAGGCCGTAGCCGGACTTGATCTCGATGGTGGTTACGCCTTCGGCGCGCATCGCCAGCAGGCGCGGGCGGCTCTCGCGTGCCAACTGCTCTGGCGAGGCAGCACGGGTGGCGCGCACCGTAGAGACGATACCGCCACCAGCACGGGCGATCTCGGCATAGCTCACGCCGTGCAGGCGCTGCTCGAATTCGTTGGCGCGGTTGCCGGCGTAGACCAGGTGGGTGTGGCAATCGATCAGACCAGGCGAGATCCATCGGCCTTCGCCGTCGATGCGGGTGGTCGGCTGCAGTTGGGCATCGCTGCCGGCGGGGCCGACATGCACGATGCGGCCATCGGTGGCGGCCAGTACTCCATCGCGCAGGACACCCAGGCCCTCGCCATCGAGGGTCATCAGGTGGACGTTGGACCAGAGGGTATCGACGTGCATGGCATCCACAACGCAGCTGTGCTTATATGTCTATACAATATAGGCGTCCAATTCGGGTTGTCCAGCCATGTCCGATTCGCGTCCCGCGCACTCCTTCCATGCCGCCCATGCCCTGCTGGCCGACGGCTGGGCCGCCGACGTCCGCCTGCAGGTGCAGGACGGGCGCATCGCCGCGGTCACGCGTGGGCAGGCTGCGCAGCAGGGTGATACCCGCGCGGGCATCCTGGTGCCCGGCCTGCCGAACCTGCACAGCCATGCCTTCCAGCGCGGCATGGCCGGCCTGACCGAGATCGGTGGCGGCGACGGCGACAGTTTCTGGAGCTGGCGCGAATTGATGTACCGCTTCCTTGCCCATCTGCGCCCGGAAGCAGTGCAGGCCATCGCCGCCCAGGCCTACATGGAAATGCTGGAAAGCGGCTTCACCCGCGTCGGCGAATTCCACTACCTGCATCACGACGCCGATGGCCACCCCTACGCCGATCGCGCCGAGATGAGCGCGCAGATTGCAGCTGCAGCCGCGCAGACCGGCATCGGCCTGACCCTGCTGCCGGTGTTCTACGCCCACGCCGATTTCGGTGGCGCGCCGCCGAACCCGGCACAGCGCCGCCTCATCCATGACGTAGACGGGTTCGCGCAGCTGCTTGATGGCGCCCGCACCGCGCTGGCCACGCTGCCCGATGCGGTGCTCGGCATCGCCCCGCACAGCCTGCGCGCGGTGACGGGCGAGGAGCTGAGCGCACTGCTGCCGCTGACCGATGGCCCGATACACATCCATATCGCCGAGCAGGTGCGCGAGGTCGAAGCCTGCCTGGCATGGAGTGGCCGGCGACCGGTGCAGTGGCTGTACGAGCATGCCCCGGTCGATGCGCGCTGGTGCCTGGTGCACGCCACCCACATCACCGACGACGAACGCGCGCAGATGGTCGCCAGCAACGCCGTGGCCGGCCTGTGTCCGATCACCGAGGCGAATCTGGGCGACGGCCTGTTCCCGATGCAGGCCTTCGCGCGCGAGGGCGGGCGCTTCGGCGTGGGCTCCGATTCCAACGTGCTGATCGATGCCGCAGAGGAGCTGCGCCTGCTGGAATACGGCCAGCGCCTGACCCTGCGGGGTCGCAATGTGCTGGCCGCGGATGCCGGCCGCAGCACCGGGCGCTTCCTGTTCGAGGGTGCGCTGCAGGGCGGTGCCCAGGCGCTGGGTGTGGCCGCCGGCCTGCAGGTGGGTGCCAGCGCAGACATGGTTGAACTGGACGCCGCGCACCCCGCGTTGCAGGCGCGACACGGTGACGCATGGCTTGACAGCTGGGTGTTCGCCGCACGTAATGGCGCGCTGCGATCGGTCTGGCGCCATGGCCGCCAGTGCGTGGCCGACGGCCGCCACCTGCAGCGCGAGGCCATCACCAGCGCCTTCGCCGCTGCCCTGCGTGGCGTGCTGGGCTGATCGCCTCCCACCATCGAGACTCCACCACGTGAAGGCCAGCAAGTCCGCCACGCTCAACCAGCGCATCCGCAGCGACCTGGAAAGCCGCATCCTCAGCGGAGAGTGGGCGCCGGGCTTCCGCATTCCGTACGAGCACGAGCTGATGGAGCAGTACGGGTGCTCGCGGATGACGGTGAACAAGGTGCTGACGGCGCTGGCCGAGAGCGGCATGATCGAGCGCCGCCGCAGGGCAGGCTCCTTCGTGGCTCGGCAGCCACCGCACCTGGAGCAGGTGGCGCTGGAGATCCCGGACATCGCAATGGAGGTCGGATCGCGCGGACATCAGTACGGCTACCGGCTGCTGCAACGCGAACTGCGCCTGGCCGAGGCAGCCAATGCCGGCGAAGTGGAGTTGGCCGGCAGTGAGCAGTTGCTGGCGATGCGCTGCCTGCATCTGGCCGATGGCCGGCCGCTGGCGCTGGAGCATCGCCTGATCAGCCCGGTCGGCGTGCCCGAGGTGCTGGAGGTGGATTTCAGTACCACCGCGCCGGGCAGCTGGCTGCTGCAGAACGTGTCGTGGACGCGCGCCCAGCACCGCATCAGCGCCTGGGGCGCCGATGCGCCCACCGCCAGGCTGCTGGACGTGAAGCCCGGTACCGCCTGCCTGGTGATCGAGCGCCTGACCTGGCGCGGCGAACAACCGATCACCCGCGTGCGGCAGATGTTCCTGGGTGATGCCTGGGACCTGGTCGCCCGTTTCGCGCCTGGGGCGCGATAGCGGCGAACCCACGCTCGGCTTCTTCCCCGGGCGCTTTCAGCCAAGCCGGAATGAATCGCCGCGAGTAGATCCACGCCACGCGTGGATGTGGTGCCGAGCAGCCGAGCTCGGCACCATCACGCCTCAGCCCATCAATACGTCGCGCACTGCCGCCAGCGTACCGGCTCATCCACACCGGGGCGGGCGTTGAGCTGCACGCGCACGTTGCGCAGGGCGGGGTAGCGCAGTACTTCCTGGCACACGCGTGGCCATACGGTTTCCAGGTCACCGGTGCGGTTGATGGCCAGCGTCTGCCGGGTCAGCCAGACAGCACTGGCGATGCCGGATTGTCCCGCCAGCGCGCGGGCCAGTTCGGCCTGGTAGCGGTCCAGCGTGGCAGCGTCCGGGTTGGGATTGCTGCGCGCATCGTCGGCATTCTGCGGCGCGGCTGCGGCGACCACGGGAGCGGGCGCATTCGCGGCGCTGTCCGGCGCGGCGGGCGTCAGCACAGGAGGTGCAGCCGGCGGTGCGACAGGTGCAACGGCCGGTGCCGGGATCGGGTCCGCCTGTTCGCGGCGCAGGCCCTGCAGGCCAAGCCCGACCAGCAGGCCCAGCGTCACTGAAGCCAGTGCGGCAATGGCGATGCGGCGCAGCGCTTCATGGCGGGCGATCGCGCGCACGCGGGTCTCAACATCGGCCGGCAGGTAGGGCTGCAGCAGTGGCCACAGGCGCGGACCATCGATTACTTCCACTGCCTGCTTTTCTGCTGCGCCCAGGCCATCGCGCTCAACCCGGCCTTCGGTGATCAGCATGCCGCCCTTGGCGCCTGCCAGTCGCGCGGCAGCACCCAGTTCGTTCACCGCAGCGGTGCCGATGCGATAGGCCAGGCCGTGCTTGCACGACACCCGCCAGGTGTTCGGGCCATCGCTCAGCAGGAAATCGCTGCTCGGCTCGCGGCTTTCCTCGCTCGGATCCTGCAGTTCACGCAGGCCCCGCTGCTCGCGCAGCATGCGCTTGATCAGGGCGGAAAACTCGCGCCAGTGCATGCCCGCCAGGGCCTGCAGGCCCAGTTGCATTTCGGTACGTCGACGCTTGAACCACCACAGGTACACGGTGGCCAGGGTGCAGGTAAGCAGGGCCGACAGCAGGGCCAGAATCCAGGGAAGCATGCAGGGCGACGACGGAAGGGGCGAAAACGGAAGCCCACAGTGTAAAGGGCCGACCGGTTGATTGCGTCAGGGTGTTCCCGACAACAACCGTGATGCAGCCCGCAGATCTGCATGCGCCAGACACGAAGAAACCCGCCAATCCTGAAGCCGTGAGGGGAGGGAACAAACGGCAGCCGAAGCGATTGGCGGGTTCTACGCGATTGTCAACGAAAATTTATTGCGTTGCAACAAAGGCGGTTCAGGGCGTGCTGCCCGGCGACTGGTGGCTGCCCGGCGAGGGGGCGTCCACGTCGGTGGAGGCACGGTGTTCGAGCTTGGCCAAGCGTGCGGTCAGGGCATCGATGCGGGCTTCCAGCGCGGTCACCTGATCGGCGGTCGGCACGTGCAGTCGCTTGAGTACGCCCTGCACCTGGTCATCGAAGGCCTTGTTGACCTTGTCCCAGGTTCCGGATGCCTTCTCGCGGGCTTCGTCCAGCGAGTGCTCGACGTTGTCGCGCCAGCCCGGTTCCTGCTCGCCGCTGCGTTCACGGCGGCGGGCTTCCCAGGCTTCGCCTTCCTTCACCAGGCCATCGAAGAACCGGCCTCCCTCTGCCTGCGCGCGCCCGAGGGCGCCCAGACCAGCCAGCCAGACCTGCTGTGCCGAATCGCTCAGCTTGCGCGAAAAGCGCTCTGCCTGGTCGCCGAAGCCGGCATCGTCGTCGCGGCGATCGTCATTCTCGTAACGGTTCATTGCATTCCCCGTGGGAGTTGGGCCTATCCCAGAGGGTAGCGCGGCGCGCCGTTGCTGGGCCGTGATGGCCGCAGCGCAGGTTCAGCCCAGCTTTTCCTTCAACACACGCTGGATCTCGCTTTCCACCATGCCCTTCATTGCCGACAGCAGGAAGCCCAGCTTGGCCGTGACCCGCACCGCGCCCGGCTGCAGTTCGATCGCACCGTCCACGCCACTGCCGGAGAAATTCAGCACGTCGGCGGCCCACGACGACTTCAGGCCGAAGCGTTCGCCCAGCTTTGCGGCAACCTGCTCGATCGCTTCACGTGCCTGGGTGTCGGGCAGGGTGTGGGCGTGGCGGACATCGATGGTGGACATGCAGGCTCCTGGCGCAGGGCGGGGATCAATTGAGAGGGCGAGCATTGTGCGCATCGACGGCGCCCACGCCAAGCGCTCATCGCAGGTTCTTCTTCGTGGGCGGCCAACCTGCTAGTCTGCGCCGCGTGCAGAACCTGCTAGTTCACTTCAGTCAACAACAACAGCCCGACCAGCCGCTGCGGCCCGGGGTGCAGCGCATCGTGCGCCAGGCAAACGGCAGCGTGCGCCTCGGTGATGCCGGCAACGGCGCGCTGCTGCTTGCGCAGTTCTGCATGGACGACCGGGGCCTCTGGCTGCAGGTCGGCAACGGTATCCGTGGCATCCATGTGAATGGTCGCCCGGTGCGGCGCATGGCCCTGCTGAGGGCGGGCGACGCGGTCTACGTCGATGGCGTGGAAATGGTCCTGCAGGGCGAGGTCGACACCCTGCTGCAGGCACCGGCGCCGGCAGCCAGCGTCGAAGGCAGCGGTGACGAGCAGCGTCTGCTGCGCGGTGTGGGTGGCCTGCACCACGGCCGCAGCTACCCCCTGTCGCGCGCGCGGGTGATCGGCCGTGGCAGCGATGTCGACATCGAGATCGATGAGCCCGCCTTCGCCGAACAGCACGCGCGGGTGGAAGTCCACGGCGAGCGGGTACTGCTACGCGACCTGGGCAGTGCCGATGGCACCCGGGTCAACGGCGTTGCCGTACGCCACTGCTGGCTGCAGGCCGGCGACCAGGTCGTGTTCGACGGCCAGCACCGGTTCGTGCTGGAAGTGCCGCACGACCCGCGCCGGCGACCACCACTGGCCGATGAGGAAGGCAGCGACGAAGCCGAACAGGCACCGGTGGTACCGGTCGCTCCGCGTCGGGTGCGGCGCTGGCCGTGGTTGCTGGGCAGTGCGTTGCTGCTGGCAGCCGTGCTCAGCCTGCTGCTCTGGTTCGGCGCGCGCTGAATTCGTTCCACCGGGCATGGCCCGGCGCTACCGCCCGGACCAACCCGCTTTGGGTAGTGCCGCCGCGGCAATGGATACGGATGCAACCAAATTTCCCTTGCGCCACAAGGCCGCAAGGCTGGGGCAGTGCGGCATACTAGGGGTCTTGCCCCACAGGTGTGCCATGACGCGCGCGTTCAACTTCAGTGCCGGCCCTGCAACGTTGCCGGAATCGGTCCTGCGCCAGGCGCAGGCGGAAATGCTGGACTGGCACGGTAGCGGTGCCTCCATCGTGGAAATGAGCCATCGCGGTCCGGAGTTCATGTCCGTGGCCGCCGAGGCCGAGGCCGACCTGCGTCGCCTGCTCGACATTCCCGAGGACTATGCGGTGCTGTTCCTGCCCGGTGGCGCCACCACCCAGCAGGCGTTGATCCCGCTCAACTTCGCCAGCCCCGGCCAGCGTGCCGACTACGTGGTCACCGGCCACTGGGGCAAGACCGCAGTCAAGCAGGCCAGCCCCTACGTGGACGTCAACATCGCCGCCAGCAGCGAAGCCGAAGGGTATCGCCAGCTGCCCGAGCGCGCCGGTTGGCAGCTCTCTCCCGACGCCGCGTACGTGCACATCACTGCCAACGAGACCATCCACGGCGTCGAGTTCCGTGATGTGCCCGAGACCGGCAACGTGCCGCTGGTGGCCGACTTCAGTTCGTCCATCGCCAGCGAGCCGCTGGATGTACGCCGCTACGGTGTCATCTATGCCGGTGCGCAGAAGAACCTGGGTCCGGTCGGCATCGCGGTGATGATCATCCGTCGCGACCTGCTGGAGCGTAGTGGCCAGCCACGCGCGGACATCTTCGATTACCGCTCGCACGTCGCCCGCGATTCCATGCTCAACACCCCGCCCACCTGGAACTGGTACCTGGCCGGTCTGGTGTTCAAGTGGATGCTGGCCGAAGGTGGCGTGGTCGAGTTCGCCAAGCGCAACGTCGCCAAGGCCGCGCTGGTGTACGGCGCCATCGATGCCTCCGGCGGCTTCTATCGCAACGAGGTCGCCCATTCGGCGCGCTCGCGGATGAACATCCCGTTCTTCCTGCCCAACACCGACCTCGATGCCCGTTTCGTCGCCGATGCCAAGGCCGCCGGCCTGCTGGCGCTGAAGGGTCACAAGGTGGTCGGTGGCATCCGCGCCTCGCTTTACAACGCCATGCCGCTGGCCGGGGCGGAGGCGCTGGTCGCCTTCATGGCCGATTTCCAGCAGCGTCACGGCTGAGCAATGAACGGCGCGCATCGTCGGGTGCGCGCCCCGCAACAAGGAATTCCGATGGCAAGCAAACCCAGCAAGAAGGCGTCGAAGAAGGCCGAGCCGGCCAAGGACAGCGCCACTGCCAAGCCCAAGGGCAAGTCGAAGGCAACCGCGGTGCCGACCCTGGCGCCACTGGCACTGGCCGATGTGCGTTCGAAGATCGACCAGATCGACCGTGACATCCAGAGCCTGATCGCCGAACGCGCACAGTTCGCCCACCAGGTCGGCAAGGCCAAGGGCAAGCTCGCCGCCGCCGTCGATTACTACCGCCCCGAGCGCGAGGCGCAGGTGCTGCGCATGGTGGTGGATCGCAACGAAGGCCCGCTCAGCGATGAGCTGCTGGTGCACGTCTACCGCGAAATCATGTCGGCCTGCCTGGCCCAGCAGGAGCCGTTGAAGATCGGCTACCTCGGCCCGGAAGGTACCTTCAGCCAGCAGGCCGTGCTCAAGCACTTCGGCCGCTCGGCGCTGGGCCTGCCGATGGCCAGCATCGAAGAAGTGTTCCAGGAAGTGGAAGCGGGCAACGCCGATTTCGGCGTGGTGCCGGTGGAAAACTCGGGGCAGGGCACCATCCAGATCACCCTGGACATGTTCCTCACCTCCAACCTGAAGATCTGCGGCGAAGTGGAACTGCGCGTACAGCAGTACCTGATGTCGCGCAGTGGCCGCATCGAGGACATCGAGCGCGTCTACGGCCATCCGCAGTCGTTCATGCAGACCTCGGCATGGATGCGCGCCAACCTGCCCAAGGCCGAGAAGATCCCGGTGGCCAGCAACGCCGAAGGCGCGCGCCGTGCGCGCAACGCCGACGATGCAGCGGCCATTGGCGGCGAGAGCGCCGGCCATGTATACGGCCTGAAGAAGGTCGTCACCAAGCCGATCCAGAACGATGCCGACAACACCACCCGTTTCCTGGTGGTGGGTCGCAACATCTTCCCGACCTCCGGCCATGACCGCACTTCGGTGCTGGTGTTCATCCATGACAAGCCCGGCGCGCTGTTCGATGTGCTCAGCCCGTTCGCGCGCCATGGCATCAGCATGAACCGCATCGAATCGCGTCCCTCGCACCATGGCAAGTGGGAATACGGCTTCTTCATCGACCTGGCCGGTCACATCGACGATGCGCCGATGCAGGCCGCACTGGCCGAACTGGAAGCGCACTCGGCGCAGATCAAGGTGCTTGGCTCCTATCCGGTAGCCGTGCCCTGATCCCTGCTGTGGCGGCTGCGGCCGCCACTCCTGATGCACCGCCGGCGAGCCGGCGTTTACGGAACCATTCAACGATGAGCAACGCGCAGCACTGGATCGCCCGCAAGGGCCAGCCCCTGCAGGGCAGCCTGACCATTCCCGGCGACAAGTCGGTCTCGCACCGCTCGGTGATGTTCGCCGCGCTGGCCGATGGCACCTCGCATATCGAAGGCTTCCTGGAAGGCGAAGACACCCGCGCCACCGCGCGCATCTTCAGCCAGCTGGGCGTGCGCATCGAAACCCCCAGTGCGTCGCAGCGCGTCGTACACGGCGTCGGCATCGATGGCCTGCAGGCACCCAGCGCACCGCTCGACTGTGGCAATGCCGGCACCGGCATGCGCCTGCTGGCCGGCCTGCTGGCCGGTCAGGCATTCGACTGCACGCTGGTCGGCGACGAATCGCTGTCCGGCCGTCCGATGCGCCGCGTCACCGGTCCGCTGTCGCAGATGGGCGCGAAGATCGACACCGAGGAAGACGGCACGCCGCCGCTGCACGTGCATGGCGGGCAGACGCTGCACGGCATCGACTTTGCCTCGCCCGTGGCCAGTGCGCAGATCAAGTCTGCCGTGCTGCTGGCCGGCCTGTACGCGCACGGCGAAACCAGCGTGACCGAACCGCACCCGACCCGCGACTACACCGAGCGCATGCTGTCCGCGTTCGGCGTGGACATCGCGTTCTCGCCGGGCAAGGCCCGCCTGCGTGGTGGCCAGCGCCTGCGCGCGACCGATATCGTGGTGCCGGCCGACTTCTCCTCGGCCGCGTTCTTCCTGGTCGCGGCCAGCATCATTCCCGGCTCCGAACTGCGCCTGAAGCAGGTCGGCCTCAATCCGCGCCGTACCGGCCTGCTGCACGCGCTGCGCCTGATGGGCGCGGACATCACCGAACAGAACCCGGCACAGCAGGGCGGCGAACCGGTGGCCGATCTGCTGGTGCGCTACGCGCCGCTGAAGGGTGCGCGCATTCCCGAGGAGCTGGTGCCGGACATGATCGACGAGTTCCCGGCATTGTTCGTGGCCGCTGCTGCCGCCGAAGGCCAGACCGTGGTGACAGGCGCCGCCGAACTGCGGGTGAAGGAATCCGATCGCCTGGCTGCGATGGCGACCGGCCTGCGCGCGCTGGGCATGCAGGTGGACGAAACCGAAGATGGTGCCACCCTGCACGGTGGCGTATCGCTGGGCAGTGGCACCATTGAAAGCCACGGTGATCATCGCATCGCGATGGCCTTCGCCATTGCCGGCCAGATCAGCCATGGCGAAGTGCGCATCAACGACATCGCCAACGTCGCAACGTCCTTCCCGGATTTCGACGAACTCGCACGCAGCTCCGGCTTCAACCTGGCCTGAGGTAGTCCCGGCGCCGCTGCGCTCGCCGGGCATGGCCCGGCGCTACCCTTCGGCCCCTGTTCCGGTAGCGCCGGACCATGCCCGGCGGAATCCCAACGCGCGCGAAAAAAAACGGAGGCCGAGGCCTCCGTTTTCATTTCAGGCGTCAGCCGGTGATCAACGCTGTTCGGTACGGAAATCCACCGGCACGCGTACCACGCTGGCCACCGCACGGCCCTGGTGCATGGCCGGCTCGAACTTCCAGCCCTGCACGGTGTTCAGCACGGCACGGTCCAGGTCGCGGCTGCGCTCACCACTGCGCGACACGATCGCAGCGTCGGTCACGTTGCCACGTGTATCCACATTCAAGCTGGCAACCACGCTGCCCTGCACGCCACTGCGCAGCGCGGCGGCCGGATAGTTCGGCTTGCTGTTGCTGGCCAGCGGACGCGCCTCACGGTTGCGTACGGCCGGGGCTGCCTTGCGCTCGCTCTGCGCGGGCGTGGCCTGCCGCGCAGCCGGGGCGGGCGTGGTGGCAACCGGGGTCTCCGTGGCCGGCAGCATGCGCTCGCTTACCGGCGCAGGCGCGACATCGTCATGGCTGGAGAATCGCAGCCAGACCAGTGCCGCGGCGAACATCGCCACAATCAGGGCCAGCCACAGCCAAGGGGAGGTCGAGCGCGGCTCGAGCGCGCCATCCTGCTGCAGTTGCGGCGAATGAAGATTCTCGTGGGTGGTGGCAGTCATCGCAAACTCCTCACGTCAGTAACGACGCCCAGAGTGTTGCCCGAGGCGGCGTCGAAGCGTGTCAGCACTGCGTCAACGCAACCTGCAAGGTTCAGCTTTTCTGCGGGGAAGCGTTCAGTTACTGCGGTTTGAAGTCGAACGGCACTTCAATGCTGCCGGGTACCGGCTGGCCATTGCTGACTGCCGGGCTGAAGCGCCAGCGACGCACCGCGTCCGTCGCTGCACGGTCCAGCTCGCGCGAACCACTGCGCTGGATCACCGTCACGTTGTTCGGGTAGCCGGTGGCATCCACCTCCACCCGCACCACCACGCTGCCCGCTTCACCGCGTCGCAGGGCGGCGGCCGGGTAAGCCGGCGGCGGCGACTGGCTGGCAATCGGCATCGGCTGCGCATTGGCGGTTGCCGGTGCCGCAGTGCCCGGCGCGGCCGGAGCGGGTTCAACCGTGGCCGGTGGCGGGGGCGGGGCGGTTTCCACCAGCTTCGGCGCATCTTCTTCGTCCGGCACCGGGGCCGGCTTGGCGTCTGGCATGTCGCTGGAACCTGCGGCCGCGGCCAGCGGCTCGGGCAGCGGTTCCACCTGGGCGGTTTCTTGCGGCGTGTGCGCGGCCGGGTCGGCACGGAAGAATTCCTTGTCGCGTCCGGTCAGCCAGACCAGCACGAACAGCAGGATGCCCACGCCGAAGGCGATGCCGGCGATCTTCAGGGCGTTGCGCGGGATATGCACGGTGAACGACTTGGCAGGCGACGGACGGGGAGCAGACATGGACCAGACCAGTACGGAATGCCTCGATTCTGCCACGGCCGGAATGAACCGGGCGGCAGAATTCCGTATAACAGGCGATAATCCCGTTCCTGTTACCCACCACGACGCCTGCCATGCTTGATCCAGCCCTGCTCCGCCACCAGCCCGCCGACCTCGCCGAACGCCTGCGCACCAGCCGCGGCTTCGAGCTCGACGTGTCTGCCCTGGAGTCACTGGAGGCCGATCGCAAGCGCATCCAGGTGCGGACCCAAGAGCTGCAGAGCCTGCGCAACAGCCGTTCCAAGGCCATCGGCCAGGCCAAGGCCAAGGGCGAGGACGTTTCGGCCATCATGGCCGAGGTTGCCGCGTTCGCCGATGAGCTGAAGGCCTCGGAAGTGGCCCTGGACGAGCTGCGCGAGAAGATCGACACGATCTCCATGGGCATCCCGAACATTCCCGCCGATGACGTGCCGGCCGGCGCCGACGAGAGCGAGAACGTCGAGCAGTCGCGCTGGGGTACCCCGCGCCAGTTCGATTTCAAGGTGCTCGACCACGTTGAACTGGGCGCCCGCAACAAGTGGCTGGACGGCGAGACCGCCGCCAAGCTGTCCGGTTCGCGCTTCACCGTGCTGCGTGGCCCGATCGCCCGCCTGCATCGCGCCCTGGCCCAGTTCATGCTCGACCTGCACAGCGGCGAGCATGAGTACCAGGAAACCAACGTGCCGGTGATCGTCAACGCCGACAGCCTGTACGGCACCGGCCAGCTGCCCAAGTTCGAAGAGGACATGTTCATCACCCAGCTGGGTGAGCAGAAGCGTTACCTCATCTCGACCTCGGAAATCTCGCTGACCAACATCGCCCGCGACGAGATCCTCGACGCCGAGCGCCTGCCGCTGCGCATGACCGCCCATTCGCTGTGCTTCCGTTCCGAAGCCGGCAGCGGTGGCCGCGACGTGCGCGGCATGATCCGCCAGCATCAGTTCGAGAAGGTCGAGCTGGTTTCGATCTGCCGCCCGGAAGACAGCGACGCCGAACACCAGCGCATGACCCGCTGCGCCGAAGTGGTGCTGGAGAAGCTGGGCCTGCCGTACCGCAAGGTGCTGCTGTGCACCGGTGACATGGGCTTCTCGGCCATCAAGACCTACGACCTGGAAGTCTGGCTGCCGTCGCAGGAGACCTACCGCGAGATTTCCTCGTGCTCGAACTGTGGTGACTTCCAGGCCCGTCGCATGCAGGCCCGCTGGCGCAACCCGGCCACCGGTAAGCCGGAGCTGGCGCACACGCTGAATGGCTCGGGCGTGGCCGTCGGCCGCGCGATGATCGCGGTGATGGAGAACTACCAGAACGCCGACGGCAGCATCACCGTGCCCGAAGCCCTGCGCCCGTACATGGGCGGCATCGAAACCATCGGCTGATCAGCCGGTAGCGCCGGGCCATGCCCGGCGGCCTTTTGATGGGTGCCGGCCATGTCGGCACCGCATCCACGCATGGCGTGGATCTACTGAGGCGGTGCGACATCCACGCATGGCGTGGATCTACCGAGGCGGTGCGACATCCACGCATGGCGTGGATCTACCGAGGCGGTGCGGCATCCACGCATGGCGTGGATCTACTGACACGGTGCGGCATCCAGGCGCTGGGGGCTTAGGGCTTTGCAGTAGATCCACGCCATGCGTGGATGACGCAATCCATCAACCTGCTACGCGCAGCTTCTCCAGCGGTACCCAACCGGCCTCGCCAGCCACCGGCACACACCACGCCCACCCATTGAGCGTGCGCACGCCGCGCAGGTGCTGCCCCGGCTCCACATCCAGCTCCCGTGCGCAGTAATCCTCCGTGGCAAACGCGCCACCCTGCGCATCGCGGCCGATCACCGGCGCCGGCACGAACCCCGGCTGCTGTCCCTCGGCCTCGCACAGGAACCAGTCTTCCCAACCCTCGGGCCCCTCATAACGTTCGCCCACCACCAGTGCCTGGCCACGGTGCAGGGTGATCGGGTGCGGAAATTCGCTGCGGTGCGCAGCCATCACGATGTAGTTCATCGCCCCATGGTGGCAAAAAAAAACGGCCCCGCAAAAGCAGGGCCGCCAGGGTGGGCCGGGATGGGGGAGGGAATCCCGGCCCGCGTTCAGCGCCCAGACGAGGGAGAGAGGCGCCGAACGCTGGAACGTGTTACGCCGCTGCCACTTCCGCCGTCTCATGCGACGGCAGCGCTGCCAGCGCACCGGCAATCGCATCTTCACGATGCTGCGGCGAATAGGCGATGCCCTCGGCACGCACGAACTCGATGTCGTTGATGCCCCAGAAGGCGAACGTCTGGCGCAGGAAGGGCTCCTGGAAGTCTGCCGGCGAATCGGTATAGATGCCGCCACGGCTGCTGACCACGATCACCCGCTTGCCACCGGCCAGGCCCACCGGGCCGTTCTCGGTGTACTTGAAGGTGCGCCCGGCAACCGCCACGCGGTCGATCCAGGCCTTCAGGGTGGAGGGCACGCTGAAGTTGTACATCGGCGCACCGATAACCACGATGTCTGCGGCCAGGAACTGCTCGAGCACCTGTTCAGCATCAGCGGCCTCGGCCGGGTCGGTCTTGGCCAGCGAACCGCTGCGCAGATGCGGTACCGGATTTGCGTCAAGATCGCGATAATCAACCTGCAGGCCGTCGATCTGCTGCTTGAACTGGGCCACCACGGCGGCGGTCAGGTGGCGGGAGACGGAGTTGTCGCCAAGCACGCTGGCGTCGATGTGCAGAAGCTTCATGGCAGTACCTATGTTCGGGAGAGGTGGCGGGCTTGCCGCCGACGGAGAGAACGATAGGTTGTTGCATCGACGGGATAAAGGTGGTTGAATGCCACGTATTGTTCTATCAATGGAACTCGGGTATGCATGACCTGAATGATCTGTACTACTTCGCGATGGTGGTCGACCACGGCGGTTTCGCCGCCGCCGAGCGCGCACTGGGCATCCCCAAGTCGCGCCTGAGCCGCCGTATCAGCCAGCTGGAAACCGACCTGGGCGTGCGCCTGCTGCAGCGCTCCACGCGCCGCTTCGCCGTCACCGATGTCGGTACCAGCGTGCACCGCCACGCCCAGACCATGCTGGCCGAGGCGCAGGCCGCGCGCGAGGTGGTGGACCGCCTCAGCGCCGAGCCGCGCGGCCTGGTGCGCGCCAGCGTGCCGGTATCGCTGGCGCAGATGCAGCTGCCCAAGCTGCTGCCCAAGTTCCTCGAGCAGTACCCGAAGGTGCGGCTGCAGCTGAACATCAGCAACCGCCGCGTGGACATCATCAACGAAGGCTACGACGTCGCCCTGCGCGTGCGCTCGCGGCTGGATGACGACGGCAGCCTGGTGATGCGCAGCTTCGGCCAGGTGCAGGAACTGCTGGTGGCCAGCCCGAAGTACCTCGACCGCGCCGGTCGCCCGAAGGACCCGGAAGAGCTGGCCAACCACGTAACTCTCAGCATCAGCGAAGACGAAGCGCGCCAGCGTTGGGAACTGCATGGGCCGGAAGGCGCGGTGCGCCGGGTGGACCTGCAGCCGCGCGTGGCCGGTTTCGACTTCCCGCTGCTGCAGAGCATGGTGAAGGACGGCTTCGGCATCACCATGCTGCCGGAAACCGTCTGCGCCGATGCCGTGCGCAACGGCGAGCTGGAAGTGGTGCTGCCGGACTGGTCGCTGCCCCAGGGCGTGTGCCATGCCGTGTTCGCCTCGCGTCGCGGCCTGCTGCCGGCGGTGCGGGTATTCATCGACTTCCTGGCCGAACACCTGCCGCCGCAGCTGGAGGCCTCGCGCCTGGATTGCGGTGGCGCCTGCGAGAAGGCCAAGGAGCGGATCAAGGCCAGTGCGCTGGGTGCGTTGGCGGTGGACGCGGGCTGAGGCGCCGCCCCGACGGAACAACGGTCTTGGGCAAATCGCCCGGCCGTGCGAGAATGCGTGCCCGGCCAGCAGGCTGGGCCGATACGGAGAGATGGCCGAGCGGTTTAAGGCACCGGTCTTGAAAACCGGCGAAGGGTCAAACCTTCCGTGGGTTCGAATCCCACTCTCTCCGCCAGAATGCAAAAACGCCCCGAAAGGGGCGTTTGCATTTGTACAGAACCGAGGCTTCTTCGTCAGAATGCAGGCTCGATCACCGGAGAAGAATCAACCGTCGGGTAGGAGAGCCGATACTTCCGCGTGGTGTCCACATCCACCAGAATCTCGATGGAGCGTCGCCTGGCCACCGCAGCCTTGGTTACGCCCAACGCGCACAGGCCCGTGGCCTCCAGCACAGTCGCGGTCATCAGATGCCGCCCCGGCTTTAATGCAAACGTGACCGTTTCGGCAGTGTTGAGGTGCGCGGCCATCTTTTCGTCAACCATGACGCCCACGGCGCACATTCCGTTGATCGCACCTATATCGCGTGTTACCACGACATTGCCAGTGGAAGGCCCCTGATCGGCAAGTGGGAATACCCGCTCAGCGGGCACTGGCCTTACGTCAGCGACCTCGGGCTGCCGGGTAGGCAAGGCGCAGCTCGTGGCCAGCAGTGGAACGGCGCACATTGCGGTACGCATCATGATCTTGGCGGTTCTGCGATACATGCTTCCCTCCCTGTAGAAAAGACCTGTCCCAGCGCGAAAGCTCGCTCTGTTGGCGCGACTTTACAGGAAGCCGAGGTACCTTCGTTCATGGCTCTACAGGAACGTCGGTTTTTGCCAGCAGGTCGCCATAAGTACTGCTGAGTCTGACTATCAGATGGGCGTTTCGCTGATGAATTCTGCAGGTGGACTACCGATCCACATCGCCTCTGATTGACTGCGTTCAGCCCATGCGCATCGCTGCTCGCGTCTGCTCTTGGGTATGATCCTGCTGCGCGACCTGTTGCGCCTGTGAAACTTGTTCGACCTTGGCAAGCGAATGCTCTACGGGCGTGTTGACCGCCTCGCTGACCGCCACCGATGCGCGCAGGTGTGCCGGGTTGTTGAGTTCGCCCTGCACGACGAACATGCGCGGGCCAGACTCGTTATTGGGCGGGTTGCCCAGTACCACATGATCCACGCGCTCCAGGCCGCTGTTCTTGGCCGTTGCCAGCAAGCTGGCTGTTACCCGCTCACTGGTTTCATCGAAGCTGCGCCCGTGCTTGGCATCCACGGCGGATACGCCGTCGCGAATCTGCCGGTAGAGCGAATGGTCAGGATGGCCTTCCTTCCTGGGATCCAAGCCTGCCTTGTCCAAGGTGGATTCGATGCTTTGCTGCAACGGGCTCTTGGGAGAGAAGCCCGGATTGCTGAGAGAGGGAGAGCCCTTGTCAGTTGCGTCCTGTGCCATTCGCTCACCGGGTTTGAGCGCATTGCGGGGCTGTTGCTCCGCTTCGGCCTCGCGGCGAGCGTAGGCGCCAGCATCCTCGGTGCCACGCAGGTAATTGATCCCGTCGCGCAGGAGGCCAGGTCCACCGCCTGCAAGCACCGTGACTCCCGCGCGCAGTTGGTGGATGTCACTGCGGTAGTCGGCAATCCGGCGCAGGTCTTCAGGATCTGTAACCCGGGCATTGGGGTCATCCAACACGGACTGCACTGGCCCCTTTTCGGTCATACGGTCAAGGAAATGAACCATTCGATGGGAGTCACCCAGCTGGACCGCCACGGCAGCGGAGATGGCGTGGCCGCCCCTCAATCCGGGTGCTACGAGGGACGCAACGCGTTGGCCCTGCTCGGCATTGCGAAGAACCTCGAGTTCCTTCGGGAGCGCGTACATCTCAACCTTACCGTAGTGCGGGCCGCCAGCGCTGACCAGGTCGCCTGCCATCACATGGTTGGTGAAGGGCGCCGCATTGGCGGGTTGGCCTTCGGGCATGCGGTACGCCAACCCAGCAGCACCGTAAGGATTGAAGGCATCGCCGGGGAGGTTGTAATGGTGTGCAGTGATCTGTGCGAGCGCGCCACCCAGTGAATGGCCGGTGACGTACACGGCCCCAATCCCCCTTTCATCGGTCAGCTTGATAGCTTGCCGGGTCAGTGCCAGGGCGTCGTCGAGTTGTGCGTTGATTCTCGCGGTTACCATCGCAGCGTCGATGCCGCCATCAAGCAGTGCCTGACGATCGAACTCGGTGCCGCGATGGGCAATGATGACTTCGTCGGTTTCAACTTTGCGATAGACAATACCTTGGTAGCCGGTGCTGGAATCCCGTCTAGCCAATATCTCGTACTCGATTCCTGCAATGGTGACGGACGTAGTGTCCGGAGATAGCTCATTGTAGGCATGGTCCGAGAGCGTGGCGCTGGTAATAGGGTTCATGGAGCGTCTCCTTGAATCCGTGTGGAGATCTCAATTGGGAAGTACTTCGGGTGATCGGCGAGTGGGCGCTTATCGAACATAGTCTTAGACAATGTCCACGCCCGTTCAGGTGTCTGCCCTGGGATCAGGGGCTTTAGTGCCTTCTCTACGTAAGTAGTAGAGCGTCCCTCCTCTTCAATTCTCCGGAAAGAGACGCCGACTGTGGCGTAGATTGAGCGCCCATCAATGATCATTGGGAATGCAGCTTGCAGGGTGTTTGGCGTCCATTTGCATGGGCCTCGCCCGTAATAGTCAGCGACCGCCATCCCATCTTTGAACGCTGTGGTGGTGAAATCGGTTGGGCTGACGCGCTGTACCTGCAATTGAACAGAGTGCCACTTAGGTTCGTAATGCACGCCCTCGTAGTTGTTGATCGGGGGGAGGCAAAGCGGGTCTATCTCGTACAAGACGGTTACTTTTGGGGTTGGGACGTCCACAGGCGCGTCATGGACCCGGATCACAATCGGCAGCGCATCCTTGGGGGCGGGATTCTCGCGATAGACCGGGTATGAGCGTTCCTTGTTGCAGCCCGGAACGGCCAGGGTGATCAACGCGATCAATGCCACGTGTGGAAGAGCTGGAAGAAATTTCAGCATGAGCGGTCCATGTCGCTGATTGAAGTACTACGGGGGTAGGCTTGTACAGGGCGACTACGGAGCGTGGTTCTCAAAGCGTGAAACCGCAGACAGGGCTTACCTGATCGCTTGTGGGCCCGACACGGGGTTCCCTTGTGGGACACGGCGCCTTGCGCCAGACCTGGGGGCAGACGCGACAGCCCTAGTCTCGCTGACTGTTCATTTCCATGGCCTTCATCCATCCGACCCGATGATTCAGGGCCTTGCGAGGTGACGTTCACCGGCGCTCCATTGCTCTGCGTCATCTGACTATACGGCCCGCATCGGTTGGGCTCCAAGGTCTCGACCCGTCATGCCAAGGTATGAGCGCTGGATCACACATTCAGAATGCCTAAGCCTGCGTCAATGCGTACCTGCAGAAGTTGGCCCACCCCGTCATCATGCGGCGCCTCTTCCCCAGCACTGTGCCTCGCTTGAAGGCGGGCTGGCCTTGTCATAGATCTGGCGCGCTTGGCGGTCTCGGGCAGGATGTCCGGGGAGTCGGTGTAGAGCCCACCTGTCGCAGCGACCTACGAGCGGTCGCCGATACAAGAGCGTTGGGTCAGGCGGCTTGGACCTTCCGCCCCTTGAGGAGCCGCACCGCAACCAAGCCCAGCGCCACCAGACCGGAGGCAATGGCCAGCCATAGCATCAGAAGCGAATTGTCAGCATCTCCAGCGGCCACCGCCACGGACGGATCGTGGAGGTAGTAGCGGATATCAATCTCCTCGGCTTCGTCGGATGCACACATCTGATTGCCGAGGCTGTTGGATACCGCAATCTTCTCCACCCGCTCCTGGCCGTCTTCAGTTTCGAACTCGACATTCAGGACGAAATTGTTCTCTCGACCCTTTCGCTCGTCCCAGGTGACTTCAGTCACCAGGCCCACGGCATCCCGCCCGTCGAGCCCGTCGGCAAGGGCATGGCGATGATGGTCTTTGTAGGCCACCACAGAGAGGCAATAGCCACACCAGCGGCAACGAGAATGTTGCGCCAGGAAGTGAAAGTCACGGTCAGCTCCTGAATCGATTGAAGCCGGCGACCTTACTGACCCGCGCGGTATCGGACTTGATGGGCGCGGAGTAGGTACGTCACTTGGCGGCCTTTGAGCCCTTGCGGTGGAAGCGTTTCCGGTAAGTGCCCACGACACCTTGGCGGGTCGAGACACCGAGCGCGGACGGGGCGGATTGCGACGTTCTGCGCGTTGACGGCAGGTGTGTCCGGATCTCGCTGCGCCTCGCGTAGCGCGTGTCGCTTCTGACACCACGCTGCGTATGGGCGGTCCAGATTCTCGGCGGTATCCGGCATGCAAAGCGCGCCATTCAATGCGCAAATCGGCATCCCATGACGCAACATCCGCAACCACGCACTGATGCGAGCTTTCCCTGCTTTTCATCGCCGCCGCAACGAGTCAACCATGGCGTCGCCAAGGCACCTGCCTCGGCCGGGATTGGCGTCCCGAACTTACGTATCACTACGGATCGTGTTGCAGCCACAACTGCAATAACGACAATGCACCGTCTGCCAGTCCATGGCGGACGGTGCGTGGGGATCTCTCGATCCGCCGGCTTTAGTGGTACGTATCCGGCACGCCAACCCGCACCGTCCGCCACCTTGCATCTGCGGGTGGCCACACCGTGAGGTTGCCGCCATGCCTGACCTGCTTCCCGACTATCCCCGTCTGCACGCGCTGCTCGGCGATGCCGTGCGCGATCTTCCCAATGCTCTCGCCGAAAAGATGGAAGACGCACTCAGTGATGCCGCCGAGTCCGTGCCGCCATCGGCGTTCTTCACGTTCCTGCAAAGCCACGGCAAAGGCCGCCGTGCGGATGGCGCGCCCTGGAGCGAAACCCGCCTCACACCCGGCCGCGCATTCGATCTGGCCCTGGCCACCCGCAGCGCCTCGGGCATCACCGCGCTCACTGCCATGTTGCACGCCGCACACGTAGCCCGGGAGAACGACGAACCGGGCTTCTATCCGTCGGCGGCGCTGGTCGATGGGCTGTTTGATGCCTGCGAAGCGCTGTCGCTGCAGGTGGAGCGCTGTCTCGACCCTTGATTCACAGGTGCGCCGCAACGGGAAGGGTGGGGACTTCCAACGTGGTCCCCATGCCTGGGGTTCAAGCGCCGTGCTAGTCGCTGTCGCTTTCTGCTTGCTCTGCGACGCTCGACCGCTTCGCGCGCTCTTTCAATTCGGCGGCCAGGCGTCGCTGTTCTGCGTGCGGCATCCTGGCGGCTGCGAGAATGACATTGGCCAGTACATCGCTATCGGCCAATAGATAGGCGAGAGGAACGCCCAGTTCGGCAGCCATCTTGCCGGCAGTGGCAAAGTCCGGCTCCGACGTGCCCTGTTCGTAGCGTGTCACCCGGCTGGACACCACATCCTCAGACAAGCCAATGCGCCGGCCCAGCTCGCGCTGGGAAATGCCCATCGCCAAGCGCGCTTCTTTGAGGCGCTTGGTGAACTGGTCGCGGAGAGGTGTGGGGGACATTACCCGCCTGGGCGCATCCTGTAACGGTCTACAGGATGGCAACCGGCCCACATTTCGTATGCTACATTATTTGTAGCATCGTAGGCGGGGGTGGGGCATGAAGCCGTCTTCGCGGCCAGCGCCGCTTGGCAGCACAACTTCGACAACCTGCCTTGCCTGCGGATACCGCGGCCCGATGGCCATCCGCAATGGCCGCGGGCATTGGTCTAGCTCCGGGTGGGCATTCACGCTTCTCGCGCTGCTTGGCGGTGCAGTTGGTTTCGTATTGATGGGCGTCACCGGGATGCTGGCCATGTCGATACTGATCGGCATTGTGGGCGCACTCGCGGTCCGCCCGGCATCTGCCTACCACTCCTGCCCGCGATGCCACGTCGATCTGCAGTGGCGTTGAATGTGCCAACTGGTACGGCGACGGAGGTGCGTAGGAAAAGTCTGATCGTGGGCAGGTAGTGATGACGTTCCTGTCCCGTTGATCGGCCTTTGCCTATAGTGGAGCCAAACCCCGCAATGGAATGGCCCGATGCACCCGATGTCCTCCGGCCGGTGCTTGGCACTCGCAATCGCCGTTGCTGTGAGCGCCAGTGCCTGCGCACGACCGCCGTCCACCGAAAACGAAAGGAATCCTGCCATGTCCGGCGCAACGCAGACCGGCCGCACCCTCAACGGCCACACCTATACCAACGCGCCCGTCGACGTGAAGCTGGGGCCAAACACCTTCCGTATCCCCGCCAACTATCTGGACAGCCAGATTGCGCCATGGCCGGGTGAAGGCGTTTCGCTGGTCATTGAATGGCCGGACATGACGCCAACCGCACCGGGCGCACGGGCCAATCCCCGTACGAATGATTTCCGCAAGGAAATTTCCGTTCGGATCAATTACGTTGATCGCGTTCCCATCGAAGACTTGATGGAGCGCTACGCGTCCAACGAGGCCCTTGCCGAGGCGGATTCGGTGGAACGCGGAGATCCCAGGGATAGGCTCGATCTTCGAATTCCCCAGCCTGAGACAATGGGGTTGACGCCGTACGCCATCGACGAAGCGGCGATGAAGGAGTTCGCAAAGCGCTACGAGGCGCGATATGGGAAGGCTCCCGTCAGGAATCCAGCTTACGAAAGGGACTGGTACATCGCACGACAAGCCGATGGCCGGATCAGCACGTTCATCAAGTGTGATGCCGAGGGCTTTCGTCAGGATGGCGTGCGGCTGGAGGGGGATCAGGTGATCAGCGTGCAAGGTGAGGTTGCCGCCGGCTGTGTTCACTACTTCGTGGATAGTGACAACAAGCTCTCCGTTACCCTGGACTACAAGAGAGCCTTCCTGAAGGACTGGAAGCGTATGGAAGACGCTGTCAGAGATGTCATCACGCGCACCCGATCCAATTGATCCAAGGAAGGATTCAGGCATGAGTGGATTGACCGAACATGACCTCAGGATCCTTGGCAGCTATGCCAAGGATGGCAACCGCGAGCTCTATTGGAACTACCTGTCGCAGTTGCCGGACGCCGACGGTTACGGAACGCTGGCACTGGGTGTCGTCAGGAATGACAGCCTGCCAGGAAGGGTTGCGAACAGCTACGCGCAAAGCGTTGCCAGGACGCAGCAAGATGAAGGTTCCCGGTTTCCGAACGCCGAATTGACCGAGCGCCAGTGGGAATCGTTTGGGCAGACACTGCTTGATAGAGATCTGGAGCTACGGCAGAAGTGGATGGCCGAACGCCGCCCGGACCTGGCGCTGAACCTGCCTGGGGCTGACGTGATGCTGGCCCACGACCGCGCCTTCGATCAGCATCATCTGGATCCCAATTGCTGGACACCCCGCGTGCTGCTTCAGGCCGCACTGGAAAAGAGTGGCCCGCAGAAGCTCGAGCAGATCTGGAGCAACATGCTCGACAACGATGGGGCCGGATTGCCTCGGGTGGGAAGTACCAGCCGCGATGCCATCACCCAGATGGGATTGAGCAAGGGGAGCCAGTACCTCGGCACGCTGACGTTCCATGAAGTCACCCAGGCCCTGGGTGGCCGCTCCTCGGTCGACCCCAACGTCATTGGCGGCCTCAATTCCTACGCGTTGTACTTTGAAAAGGACGGCAAGTGGGTCAGTATCACCTCCGGCGGTGGGCACAGTTCGCTGCGCGAGATTACCGATCCGCCCCGCATCGCCGAACTCAACGATGCCCGCGAAGTCCGCCTGGAGCGCCAGCAGAAGGCCACCCAGTTCCACCCGGAAGACCCGTACCGAACCATCACCCGCAGTCCGCTTACCGCATCGGCAGATGGCCTGCCGGATCTCCAGCGCACACCCACCCGTCTGGCGGACATTGGACCGGGCCACGCCGAGTACAGTCTGCTGCAGCAGGTCAGCGGGCATGTCGCCGGCATCGACGCCAGAGCAGGACGCACGCCGGATGAAAGCAGTGAACGTCTGACCGCCAGCGTGATGGTCCTGGCTCGGCAGAACAACCTGGACCGTGCCGACCATGTGCTGCTCAGCGCGCAGACGGCGGACAGCCCAGCTGGCCGCAACGTGTTCGTGGTGCAGGGCGAGATGAACGACCCGGCACACCTGAGGGCTTCCATGCCCACCGATGTGGCTGTGCAGACGCCGGTAGAGCAGTCGTTGCAGCGTCTGGAGCTGGCCAGTGCAGAACGGCAACAAGCCCAGTCCCAGCGTCAGCAGCAGGAACTGGACAACCAGGTGCGCGAGCATCCGGCAATGCGCCTGGCATAGTGCACAGCAAGGGGCAGTGGGGTATTCCCATTGTCCCCGCACCCGTCACTTGCCCGGTGCGTCGGCAGTCTGCGCCGCCACCATCGCCTGCTGCATTTCCTTCAGCGACAGGTAGCCATCGCCGTCGGTATCCAGCCCCGTGAAGTACTTCGCAATTTCCGGCACCACGGTCGCTTCTTCCTTGCTGATCTTTCCGTCCTTGTTCTTGTCCATCGCAGCGAACGCGGCATCGATCGAGTCAGCCTGCTTGCTGAAGCGTGCCTGCTGATACGTAGCAAACTCGCCCTTGTCGACGCGACCGTCCTTGTTGCTGTCCATCGCGGTGAAGGTGGAATCGATATAGGCCTGTTTCGGGTCGGCTGGCGCCGCCTGTGCAAGCAGCGGGGCGGCGCACAGCGCGATCAGCAGGGCGGTCTTGTTCATATGCATTGCATGTAGTCCTTGATCGAGGGAGTCAGCGGCAGGGGTAGGTGTAGCCATCGCGGTCGCGATAGCTGTCGGTACGCCGGTCGTAGTTGCCGTAGCGGTTCATGCAGTAGTCGGCGCGCTCGCGTGTTTCCCGCTCGCGCTTCGCCGCTGCCGCGATCACGCCCGCTACCACAGCCGCGCCCACGACGCCCACCACCACGCCCGTGGTCTTGGCATCGTGCCGACGCTCACGCTCACGCTCCCGCTCGCGGCGCTGCCAGTCATCGCGTTCGCGGTCACGATAGTCCTGGTTCCACTGCGGGTTGTAGCGGTCGCCACGCTGCGCATGGGCATCGCCGGAATACGGCATCAGCACCAGCAGTTGTGCGGCTGCTGCCAGCAGCAGCGCAGTCCTTCCTGTTTTCAGAAACATCGTCCAGCTCCTGTGCGGACATCGTCGGTAGCTGCAGTACACACCGCAGACATTGCGCGAACCTGCCGTCACCGCAGGCAATTGCAACGACTACCGGATCAGTGCTTCCACCGGGTCCAGCTGCGCCGCGCGACGTGCAGGCAGGAAGCCGAAACCGATGCCGATCAGGCTGGAGCACGCGAATGCCGCAATGATCGAGCTCGCCGAGAACACCAGGCTGAAGCCTACGTCCGCCAGTGCCAGCACCGCGCCCAGCAGCAACGCCACACCAATGCCCAGCACACCACCAAGCAGGCACACCAGTACCGACTCGATCAGGAACTGCTGCAGGATGTCGCTGCGGCGCGCGCCCACGGCCATGCGTACGCCGATCTCACGGGTGCGCTCGGTCACTGATACCAGCATGATGTTCATCACTCCTATACCACCCACCACCAGCGCGATGGCGGCAATGGAGCTGATCATCATGGTGAGGATGCCGGTGGTCTGTTCAATCGAGTGGCGGATCTGCGCGTTGTTGCTCATGTAGAAGTCGGTACTGCCGTGGCGGCGGGTCAGCAATCGTGCGATGGCCTGCTCGGCCGCTTCCATGCTGATCGCATCGGATACGCGCACGGTGATGCTGGACACATGGCTCTGGCCGAGCATCCGTGCCATGGCGGTGGTGTAGGGCATCCATACCCGTAGCAGCGAGGCGTCGCCGGCGGCGCCGGCATCTTTCTTCACTACACCCACCACGCGCACCGGCACGGTGCCCAGCAGCAGGGTCTGCCCGATGGGGTTCTCGGCTGCTGCGAAGAAGCGCGCGCGGGTGTTGGCGTCGATGATCGCCACCTGCTGGTACCCAGCCACACCCTGCGCGCCGAAGAAGGTGCCTTCGCCCAGCTTCAATCCATGCACGCGGAAGTACTGTTCGCTGACGCCCTGCACCTGCACGCTGGCGGAGCGGTTGCCACGCATCGCGGTACCCGTGGTGGCTACGCCAGGGGTGGCACTGTCCACGAACGGTTGCCCTGCCAGGGCCACGCTGTCACCTGGGGTAAGGGTCTCCACCCGCGCCGCGTGCAGGTCGCCAAAGCCGGAGCCTGGATAGATCTCGATGGTGCTGGTACCCAGCGAAGAGATGTTGGACAGGATGGCCTGACGCGCGCCCGTACCCAGCGCGACCACCGACACCACCGAGGCGATGCCGATGATGATGCCGAGCATGGTCAGGAAGGTACGCATGCGGTGTGCATTCATGGCGCGCAGGGCCATGCGGAAAGCCTCGGAGAAGCGATCGCGCACGGCCTGCCAGCCGATGCCATCGTTGCGTTGCGGCAGCGCGGACGGCGCCATGCCCGCTGCCGAGCCAGCACCCGTGGCACGATCATCGACAATCCGACCATCGCGGATCTCGATGATGCGCTGGGCGTGTTCGGCCACCGCCATGTCATGGGTCACCAGCACCACGGTGTGGCCTTCGGCATGCAGCTCGCCGAGGATCTTCATCACTTCCTTGCCCGACTGTGTATCCAGGGCGCCGGTCGGTTCGTCGGCGAAAATCACCGCACCGCCATTCATCAGTGCGCGGGCAATCGACACGCGTTGCTGCTGGCCCCCCGACAGCTCGCCGGGCAGATGTTGCATGCGTTCCCCCAGGCCCAGCCGCGCCAGCAGTTCGGCGGCCCGCGCGTGGCGCGCGGGGGAGGGCATGCCGGCATAGATCGCCGGCACTTCCACGTTGCCCAGCGCGGTCAGGTCGGCCAGCAGGTGGTAACGCTGGAAGATGAAGCCGAAGTGTTCGCGGCGTAGTTCGGCCAGTTCATCGGGCGACATCTGCGCGGTCTGGCGTCCTGCAATCTGGTATTGGCCGGCAGAGGGCCGATCGAGGCAGCCGAGTATGTTCATCAGCGTCGACTTGCCCGAGCCGGACTGGCCGACAATGGCCGCCAGTTCACCGGCATGGATGTCCAGGTCCACACCGTCCAGTACCACCAGCGTCTGCTCGCCGGCGGCGAATTCACGGCGCAGCCCACGTACGCTCAGCAGAGGCTCGCTCATGGGGGCGCTCATCGGGGCTGCGCGGGTGCGGCGGCGTCTTCGTCGCCGGCTTGAGCAAGAACGACCTGCTCGCCTTGCTTCAAGCCGCTGCGTACTTCCACCTGGATCTGGTCATCCAGCCCGATGGCGATGCGCCGCGCCATGGTGCGCCCGTCTGCACCGCGAACCTGCACGCTGTAGCTGCCGTCGCCGGCCCGCGCACCCAGCGCGGCGGAGGGGATGGTCAGCACGTTGTTGGCACGGCCGAGCACGATGCGCACCTGGGCGGTCATGTAGCTGCGCAGGCGCCCATCACTGTTGTCCACGTCGAACTGGCCGTTGTAGTACATGGCGGTACGGCTGCCGGCGGACAACGCCGGTGACGTGAGGCTGGATGCATCTTCGTTGGTGATCGATTCGGGCGCGGGCGCAATGTCGCGCAGCGTGCTGCTGTAGCGGCGGCCCGCATCGCCAAGGATGGTGAAGAAGGCCTCCTGGCCGACCGTGGTGTGCACAACGTCGGCCTCGGAGATTTCGGCATAGACAGTCATCACGTCCTGGTTGCCCAGCATGACGATGGTGGGTGCGCTCTGTACCGCGTTCACCGTCTGCCCCTGACGGGCGACCACCGCCAGCACCGTGCCATCGGTAGGCGCGGTGATGCGGGTGTATTCCAGATTGGTCTGCGCGATGTCCACCTCGGTCTGCCGCTGCACGATCTCCCCATCCAGCGCTTTGATCTGTTCGCGTGTCGCCTCCACCTTGGCGGTGGCTGCGTCGAAGTCCGCGCGGGCAACCAGCTGCGATGCGACCAGCCGTTGCTGCCGCCGCAGGGTCAGTTCGAACTGGCGCAGATCGGTGGCCAGTGCATCGCGGTTGGCGCGTGCGGTGCGCTGCGCTGCCTGCGCACTCAGCAGTGCATTGCGCTGGGTACGGGAGTCGATGTCGGCAATCGGGTCACCTGCCTTCACCTTGTCGCCCAGCTTCACGTGCAGGGTTTCGATGCGTCCGGAAACCTGCGCGCCCACGCTTACCAGCCGTGATGGCTTCAGGGTGCCGGTGGCTTCCACCACCTGTTCGATGTTTCCGCGCACCACGGGCGCGAGCTGCAGCGGTGGTGGCGGTGCCGGTCGGAGCCAGAGCCAGGCAGCAATGGCAGTGCACAGTACGGCACCGGCGGTCATCAGCAGTCGGCGGTGTTTACGCGGTGGCGTGCTCATTCGCACTGCATCCAGAAGGGGCAGGTCATCGGTGGTCCTCGCGGCAGGAGAGATGCACGCGCCGGGTACCGGGCGTGGATGGCCGTCGAGTCTCAACGTGATGGATTGCGTGAACCTTGCGGCGCTGTCGTGGTTGTCAGGTCACTTCCATGGCGATGACCAGCGCCACGGCGACGAACTGCAAGGCACTGCCCAGCACCAGCAACGCGTTGCGAAGGCGGTTGGACGTCATGCGCAGGCTGCAGAGCTGGCACAGCGTGCCGATCACCAGCCCTGCGGCAGCGAGTGTGCTGGTCGGCTGCGCGTGCACGCGATGTATCACCAGCGGGACCCACGCGCTGGCCAGCATCATCCACGCTGCATGCCTGTCTACGTTGCGCAGAGCAGCAGGGAGGGTTCGCGCTGTAGTTGATCGCCATGCGGACAGCGCATGCAGCACGGCATGTGCGACGACGAAGAGCAGCACTGCGCTGGTCAGTGCTGCGTGTGCATGGCGGTGCGTTGAAACCACCAGTGCACTGCCGGGCAGCAACAGGAACAGCGCGGCAAAAAGGCGCATCAGCACGTTCGGACGCTTCGCCGCAGGGATCGCGCGCAGCCACTGTGGCCAATGCGGCAGTCCGCGCGCGCGATCGGCATGCGAGCGTCTATTCCACGCAGCCGCGGTCAAACCAGATGTAGCTGGTGTCGCGCGGGATCGGGTAGAAGAGGAGGGTGGAGGAACTCCTTCGGTCACGTGCAGGCTTCCTGTCAGGATGGAACGCGATGGCACCGCAGATGCCATCGATTCGATGCTGCGCAGCGAACATTGCCGCAACCTTGCGTGTCATCGCTGTCTGCAGCGCATGGACAGGCGGCAGTCACCGATGTGCGGACGTCCTCAGTGCTCTAGCGATGGCGCAGAGGCAACGCCCGGGTGCTGTGGGAATTCGACGCGGATCAGCGCGCCGCCACCGGGGGCATCCAGAATAGTGACATGGCCACCGTGACGGTCGATCACCTGCCGCACCAGGTTCAGTCCCAGGCCGGCGCCGGTCTGCCGTGGGCGCAGTCGCTGGAACGGCTCGAACACACGTTCGCGCTGGTCCACCGGAATGCCGGGGCCATCGTCTTCCACTTCCAGGCAGCTGCCCTGCACCCGCACGATGATCTGGCGGCCACCGTGCTCGGCGGCATTCAACACCAGGTTGGAGATCACCCGTTCGACCGCGCCAACCTCACCCAGCACCGGGAAGTGTGGTTCCACCGCCACCGCCACCGTCTTGTCCGACTGGATCAGCAGGGGCGCTAGATCGGCCGCCACCCGTTTGGCCACCCGGGCCAGGTTGAGGGTTTCCTTCGGACCGTCCTTTTCCATGCGATGAAGGTCCAGCAGCTGCTCGGCCAGGGTCGCCAGACGCGCGACTTCCACGGCCAGGCTGCGCGAAGTCGAATCATCCGCGGCATCGATCTTTACCCGCAGGATCGCGATCGGCGTGCGCAACTCATGCGCCGCTGCGGCGATGAAACGGCGTTGCCGCTCGTGTCCTTCATCCAACCGACCCAATGCATCGTTGACGGCGGTTACCAGCGGCGCGATCTCCACCGGCACCGCGGTCTCGGTCAGGCGGATGCCACGACGGCTGGCCGAGATGTTGCGGGCTTCCTGCGCGATGCGCTCGACACCGGCCAGTGCCCGCCGCACGATGATCGGCGTCAGGATGATGGTGGCCAGCGCAAGCAGCAGGAAGATCGGCAGAGTGATGATGTGCGCGGCCAACGCCATCTGCATGGTCAGCGAATCGGTTTCGCCATGGGCCATGATGGTCAGCTTGCCGGCCGGTCCGCTGTGCTGGCGTACCACCACGGCCAGGCCATCGCTGCGATCACGCCCGCGCAGGTCGCCATAGGGAATGCCATCAAGGGCGCCGACCAGCGAGGCATAGGCCGGTGGCACATGACCGAAGGTGACGTGGTGCCCATGCTCGTCCTCGGCGATGAACCATGCGCCAGGGACGATCTTCAGCAGTTCGGACAGCTCCGGCGTGTGCTGCACGTACAGTTCGCCGTTGCGGTCGCGGTGCACCGCCTCGGCCGCCACCGGTGCGAAGGTCTGGATGGTGTAGTAGCCACCGCTGTCGGCACGAACCAGCACCATCAGCAGGGCGAAGAAGGCCACCAGCAGTGCGAGCAACTGGTAGATCAGCGTCTTGACGATCAGTGGGCGCTTCAACGACGGGCGACGCGCCATCACTTGCTTTCCCGCATCAGATAGCCAACCCCGCGAATGGCGTGGATCTCCACGCCCGCATCGGCGTCAGCGAGTTTTCGGCGCAGGCGCGAGACGTGCGAATCCAGGGTGTTGGAATGGATGCCGTCGTCGAAGCCATACACCGCCATCTCGATGGATTCGCGCAGCACGGTGCGGCCCAGGCGCCGTGCGAGGGCGGCCAGCACCCGGATCTCGCGCCGCGGCAGCTCCAGCCGTTGGCCGCCCACACTGGCCTCGCCCGAGGCGGGGTCGAACACCAATCGGCCGATGCTGATGGACTCCACCTGCAATCCGCTTGGACGACGGCCCGCAGCACGGATCCGCGCGAACAGCTCCTCCAGCGCGAAGGGTTTGGCCAGGTAGTCATCGGCGCCTTCATCCAGCCCGGCAATCCGGTCCGGCAACTGGCCCAGCGCGCTCAGCACGATGATCGGCACCCCGGGGTTGCGCTCGCGCAGCACCGAAATCAACGCCAGGCCATCGCCATCAGGCAGGGTGCGGTCCAACAGCACCAGATCGTGCAGGCCGCACAGGGCCGCCTCCCGCGCCAGTGCCAGGGTATTGGCCACGTCCACCACATAGCGCTCGCGCTGCAGGGCAGACTTGAGGGTGGCGGCCAGTTCGGCTTCGTCTTCGATCAGCAGGATGTGCATCAGCAGGGCTTGGGCAGGGTGGGGCCGCAGAAGGGCGGTTCGGCACGCGCCGGCACCGTATTACAGGAACATTGCGTGAACATGGCGTGCCTGCACAGCCGCCGGCAGGTCATGCAGGGACGCGATGACGCCGTGGGGACGGCGCAAGGTTCACGCAATCCAGGCGCTCCAGCCTTGGCACCCATTCGCAGTTCCCATCCCTGGAGTCACCATGAAGTTGTTCGTTCCGCTGCTGTTGCTCGCCACGCTGACCGGCTGCACCACCGCCAAGATGACCGTCACCCCCGACGGCCGTCGTGGCGTTTCCATCGACTGCAGCGGCTCCAGTTCCTGGAGCGGTTGCTACGAGAAGGCCGGGCAGATGTGCCCCGGTGGCTACGTGGTCTTCAGCAAGGATGGCGACGAGGGCAACGCCATCGCGGTCGGCAACAAGAACGGCTTCACCTCCACCCAGATGGCCACGCGCTCGATGCTGGTGTCCTGCTCGGGCTGACGCCGGTCGGGGAAGTGGCCATGCCACTTCCCCGTCGCGTTGCTCTGCAGCGCTGGCCTAGAAGCTGTAACCGGCCTGCACATACACCCGGCGCGGCTCGCCCGGGAAATGGCCGTTGCGCTCGATGAATCCGCTGGCGGCATACACCTTGTCGAACAGATTCTTGACGTTGGCCTGGAACTGCCACTGCTTCCACGTGGTTTTCCAGCTCATGTCGAACACGGTGTACGGCTTCACGCGCTGGCCATCCAGGCTGATGCGCTCATCCACGTAGTCGGCACCGAAGCCAATGGCCGAGTTGATCGCCGGCAGGTCGTAGCGCGTCCACAGCCCCAGCTTGTTGCGCGGTGCATTGGCGAAGCGATCGCCGGAGGCGTTGGTGATGCCATTGGGGCCTGCGTCTTTCACCCGCGCATCGTTGTAGGCGTAGGTCAGGTTCAGCACCCAGCGCTCGGTCACGTCGGCCAACAGATCCATCTCCATGCCGGTGCTGCGCACCAGGCCCAGCGCCGCCAGTTGGTTCACACCATTGATGACCTCGCCAGTGGCCTGCACGATGTTGCTGCGGTCGATACGGTAGGCCGCCAGGTTCAGGCTCAGGCGCTCGGCAAGCAGCGATTTCATGCCCACTTCCCATTGCCTGCTGCGCTCGGCATCGAACGGGCCGCCTGCGGCGGAACTCTGGTTGGCCGCCGACTGCGGCACGAAGCCGCTGGCCACGTTGGCATACAGGTTCAGTCCATCGCGAACGGTGAACGTACTGCCCAGGCGCCAGCTGATGTCGTTGCCATCCACGCTGCTGCCGGCAAGGCGGTCATCGTCCTTGAACCCATCCCAGCGCAGGCCGGCCAGCACGTGCCAGCGCGGGGTCAGGGCCAGCTCGTCCTGCAGGTAACCGCCATAGCGCCTGCTGCGCGTGCTGGTGCTGCGCCAGGGCAGGCTGGACAGGTTGTAATCGTGCCAGGTGCTGGCGCCATACACCGGATTGAACAGGTCGATGCCACGCACCGGGCCGGCGCCGCGCGCGAGGTCGGCGCTGTTGGCGGTCTGCGCGGTGAAGTCCGCATCCAGCTGGTACACGTCCGCACCGAACAGCACCTTGTGTTCCACCGGACCGGTGCTTACCCGCCACACCGCATTGGCGTTGGCGGTGAACGCCTCGTTGTCGCGGATCTGGTTGCGCAGCTGCCGGGTCATCCATTCGGCCACACCATCGCGGTCGCGGTCGATCAGGCCCATCGGCTCGTGGTACATCTGGTGTTCGTTGTTGCTGAACCAGCGCGCGGCAATATCCACGTCCAGGTTGTCGCGCGGCGCGAAACGGTACTGTGCCAGCGCCACCTTGGCCCGCATGTCCAGGAAGTCGCTGGCCTCGTTGTGGTTCCAGCGGCGGTCGGTCAGGAAATTACCCCTGTCATCGACCGGAACACCGCGCAGGCGATTGCCGCCCAGGTTCTGGGCAATGTCGGTGAACTGCAGCACCAGCTCGCCGGTGTCGCCCACGTCGAAGGCCAGCGAGGCATCGCCGATCACGCTTTCACTGTCGGTGTTCCAGCGCACGCCCTGCTCGTTGTCGCCATACAGGCCGGCGCGGTAGCGCACCGTGCCGGCTGCATTCAACGGCCCGGTACCTTCGATCGAGCCGGCGCGGAAATCCTTGTTTCCCATCTGCAGTTCAACGCGGCGTTCGGCAGTGGCCTTCGGCTTGCGGGTCACGTAGTTGATGACGCCGCCAGCGTCGCCACCCCCGTACAGTGCGCCGGCCGGCCCCTTCAGCACTTCCACCCGCTCGATGTTGAACAACTGCGGTACCGAGAATCCCGCATAAGGGTCGCCCCGCAGCCCGTCATACAGCACGTTCTCCTGGCGGAAACCGCGCAGGGTCACCCCGGCATAGCTGAAGTAGCTGATGCCGCTGATGCTGCGATAGAGATCGGTCACCTGGCGTGCGGCCTGGTCGTCGATCAGCTCGCGCGGCAGCACCTGGATGGACTGCGGCACCAGTTCCAGCGGCGTATCGGTACGGGTGCCGACAGCCGCGTCATCCACCCGGTACAACGTCTGTGCGCGGCCACGCACCTCCACCTTGTCCAGCTCCTGCACGCGGCTGGGCGGGGCGTCGGCCGCGTATCCGGGGGTGGCGAAAGCCAGTGTCGTCGCCAGGCACAGAATGCTGCGGCGGGGCAGGAAATGGGGCATCGGCGTATCGGGCTTGTCTGCAAATGAGAAAGATTAGCATTTGCAATGAACGGGTGCCCATCCCCCGATTGCGCTATGGACGCGCGGACGGATCCGTATACGGCGTACCAGCCAAAGCCACCAGCACGCCGGTGGCGCCGCGCACGATCAGCGGCAGCATCGCCTGCCGCGGATCGCCGCCGAACGACAGGACGCGCAGTCCCTGTTCATAGGCGGCCACCATCGACGCCATCAGCATCGAGGCGCCCAGTCGCGCCTCGGCATCATCCGCGGGCCGCCGCGCCGACGCGGCCATCAGCTGTGCCAGGTCGTCGGTCAGCAGCGCCTGCAGCTGCCGCGCATGGGCCACCAGTACGGTGCTTTGGGCCACGGTTTTCCAGAACGACGCCGCACCGGCGTTGATCCGCAGCAGCGGATGGCCGGTGTCCAGCAGTTCCCGCACCAGCCCTTGGAAGGCGGCCAGCGGCGTCATCGACGTGCGCACGGCCATGCCCTCGCGCAGCAGCTGGCGCGCTTCCTCGTCACGGTCGAACACCAGCTGTTCCTTGCTGGCGAAGTAGTTGAACACCGTCTTGCGCGAAACCCCGGCGGCATCAGCAATCTCGCTCATCGACACCGCCTCGAAGCCGCGCTCGATGATCAGCCGGGTAGCGACGTCGGAAATCGCCTGTCGGGTCTCGGCTTTGCGCTGCTCGCGGCGGCCGGGTGGCGGGGGCATGGGCGGGTCACTTGTGGAAAAGTACACCGAGTGTAACATTGTGGCCGCCAGAGTGCCGACCGGGTGCTCACGAGGATTTCCAATGCGGTACGACGTCGTCATTGCCGGGGCTGGCCCGGTGGGACTGCTGCTGGCTTGTGAACTGTGTCAGGCAGGAAGCGCGGTGCTGGTACTGGAGCAGGCGGCCTCGCCGGATTCGCCGCTGAAGCGCCTGCCGTTCGGGCTGCGAGGTTTGAATGCCCCGACGCTGGAGGCGCTCGACCGGCGCGGTCTGCTGGACGCGGTGGCAGCCGGCCAGCTGCTGAAACCGGAGAAAGGCCCGCCGCCGCCGGGAACCGCGCACTGGCTCTCGCAGCCACGCAAGCTGGGTGGTCACTTCGCGGGTATTCCGTTTGCACTGGACAATGTCGACAGCGGTCGCTGGCCGTGGCGCCTGCCCAGCCCGGTCGGCACGCAGATGGCGGTGGAACTGCAGGCGCTGGAGGCCGTGCTGGCCGAGCGCGCGCAGGCGCTGGGCGCAGTGATTCTGCGTGGTGCAGGCGTGCAGAGCGTGCGGATGGGGGCCGACGAGGTCCAGGTCGAGGCGGGCGGACAGGCCTTCCGCGGGCGCTGGCTGGTCGGCTGCGATGGAGGCCGTAGCACCGTGCGCAAGCAGTGCGGTTTCAGCTTTGCCGGCACCGATCCAGAGTTCACCGGCCACTCGCTCAGTGTTGAACTGGAAGATCCGACGGTACTCAGCCCGGGGCGTCACACCACCGCGCAGGGCATGTGCAACTTCAATCCGCCGGGCACGATCGCCCTGGCCGACTTCGACGGCGGCGCGGGCCACCGCCAGCCACTTGATCGCGAATCGGCACAGGCGCTGCTGCGCCGCATCTCCGGCCGCGAAGCAACGATCACCGCACTGCATCTGGCCACCACCTGGACCGACGGCGCACGGCAGGCCACCGTCTACCGTCGTGGCCGCGTGCTGCTGGCCGGCGATGCCGCACATGTGCATTCGCCGCTGGGTGGGCAGGGTCTGAATCTGGGCCTGGGCGATGCGATGAACCTTGGCTGGAAGCTCGCCGCCGTCGTGCGCGGCGAGGCAGCTGATGCGCTGTTGGATACCTATCAGGCCGAACGCCATCCGATCGGCGCGCGCGTGCTGGAATGGTCGCGCGCGCAGGTCGCACTGATGCGCCCCAGCGCAGGCTCGCGTGCACTGGCTGCCATCGTCGCCGATCTGGCCGAAACGTGCGATGGCGCCACCTATCTCGCCGAGCGCGTATGGGGCGTGGGCCAGCCGCTGGATCTGGGCCATACCCATCCGCTGGTGGGCCGCAGCACGCCGGATTTCCTGCTGGCCGATGGTCGCCGCATGGGCGAACTGTTGCGGGCAGGGCAGGCGGTGCTGCTGGTGTTCGATGCTGATGCCTCGTTGTGCGAGGCGGTTGATGTCGAGCGGGCCCGCATCCTGTCCATCGCGCAGCCCGCTGTCGATTCGCTGGGCCTGTCGGCGCTGCTGGTTCGTCCGGACGGCATTGTCGCCTGGGCCAGTGATGGCGCCGATGCGGCAGGACTGGCGCAGGCGGTACAGGAATGGACGAGCTCAGCTGGCAGGGAAGCAATTGCCTGAGTTCCGGCGCAGCCCGCGCAGGGCTGCGCCGCCGTCTTTCAGAGATCCTTCTTCTTGCCGCTCAGGTCCAGCGGCTGGTCACTGCCTTTGCGTTCGCTCGACCAGACCTCAATGCTCTTGCTGCATCGGCTTTCGCGGGCGGCAACCTCAGGCGGCAGGTCCTTCACATGCGGCGACTCCTGGCAGGCTGCGTGCATGGCCGAGTCATCATAGGTGGCACAGGCGCTGATCGAAACGAGTGCAAGGACACAGAGGGCGGAGCGGAGCAGGGGCTGCAGGAGGCGCATGGGGGGATCTCAAGAGGGCCGGTCTGGCCATCGAATTCAATCCGTGACCTGACTCACGCGCAATCCGACTGGCAGCACTTGTTATTGAGTAACAATTGTGGAAGTGCTCAAGGGTTGCCCGCTGCACAATCAGGCAATGCAGATCAGGAACACCGTCGACAGCGCGAGCATCAGCACGAACACGCGCCGGCTCAAGGCCAGGCAGGTCAGGCAGGCCGCCAGCGCCCATGCAGCCAACACAGCACACCCCAGCAGCCACAGCGCCACCGTCATCATCGAGCCTGCCGCCGCCGCGGAGAGTGCAAAGGCCTTGAACAGCGCCACGCCCAGGACGCTGCCCAGCGCGCCGGCCCGCAGGGCAATCGCATCGTGGCAGGTGGGGGAAAGCTGGCGGTGCATGAGGGCTGTGTCGCGCTTTGGGAGAGGGCGTGCGCAACTCTGCAGCAAGGCGGATCTACGCCGCGTGTTCGTCGCACCGCCAGCGCGCACATGCCGTGATGAGCTGACCACCGCATGTGCATGCTGCCTGCCAGTGCTGCCCGGTCAGCGCGCCGGTTGGGAGGCCAGCCTGTCGCGCCCACGCGGGGTCAGATCGATATCCGCATCTTCCGCCTGCACCGCCAGGCCTTCCTTCACGGCCCACGTCGCTGCATCGCTTCCTACTGGGCGCGCATCGGCAATGGCGCGCAGGATGGTGAGCTGTTCTTCAGTCAACGGCATGGTACGTCCTCATACGCCCAGCAGGGGCGGCAGTTGCCAGTCCGAAAGGCGCGCATTGCTGATGGCCTGATGGCAGCCACAGGCATCACAACGGAACAGGGTACCGCCCGGCAGGTGCAACAGGTTTGCGTCCTGGGCGCAGGTGATTTCCGCACAATGACGGCATGACACGGTAAGCGAAATGATGCGCTCCACGTCGCCGGAAATGTTGAACGCGGCCTCGAAGGCATGGATGGCGAAGTGGCCGGTGTCCGGCATGGTGTTCTCGGTTGCAGACAGGTGTCTCCATCCTCGTTTTCCCACCGTGATGAGGCTGTCAGGCCAGCGCGGTGGCGAAGTCAACGAGGTCCGCTGCTACGCTTCAGGACTGCGCATGCGGCTGGGATAGCATGCAGGTTGAATTTCCACTCGCCGCTGGCAACGGAGTAGCCTGCAATGGACATCGAACTGGACGGCAACCGCATCCACAGCGAGCGGGCATTCCACGAGACGCTGGCGCTCGCACTGGGTGTCGAGCGCGGTTATGGGAACAATCTCGACGCCCTCTGGGATCTGCTGAGTGCCAGCGTCGAGCGACCGCTGCAGCTGACCTGGAGCGGCCATCAGGTTTCCAGAGAGGCGCTGGGGCCTCGCTTCCAGCAGATCGTCGACGTGCTTGAGCGGGTGCAGCGCCAGGATGAGGCCATGGCACTGGACGAACGCTTCAGCTATTGCCTGCGGTAGGTTCGGTGTGCAGCCGCTGCCAGTGCGGTGCTACCTGTTGCCTCCAGGGCAACACCGTCGCCTGGGCGACGGCTGACGAACCGTGCGCAGTTCAGCGGCTGCCGGCGATGGCAACCCTGCGCTTCTCCAGCATCACCGACACGCACCACAGCAGCAGGCCGCCGACCGCCGTCGCCGCACCGACGTAACCGGTGGTGGCCGGGCTGAAGCCGGCGCTGATCGCCATGCCGCCCAGCCACGGGCCGAGTGCATTGGCGGTGTTGAACGCCGCATGGTTGGAGGCGGCGGCCAGGGTCTGCGCCTCGCCGGCCACGTCCATCAGGCGCGTCTGCAACACCGCAGCCAGGGCGCCCATCGTGCCCACGGTGATGATCATCGGTCCAATGGTCCACACCGATTCTGCAGCAAGCGGGTACAGCAGCAGCATCACGATCGACCACACCAGCACCACGGCGGCGGCCTTGAAGTGGAATTTGTCGACCAGCCAGCCGCCGGCGATGTTGCCGATGATCGCGCCGATGCCGAACACGCCCACCGCCAGCGGCATCCACGATTCGGCCACGCCGGTCACCTGCACCAGGGTCGGTGCCAGGTAGGTGAACACGCAGAACATGCCGGCAAAGCCCACCGCACCGATCGACAGCGCCAGCCAAACCTGGGTGGTGTTGAATGCCCGCAGCTCGCGCATCGGCGAGGTCCGCACCTCATCCGGATCGGGCAGCAGGAAGCGCGCGATCATCGACACCGTGGCGATGGCCAGCACGCTGACCAGGGCGAAGGCAGTGCGCCAGCTCAGCTGCTGGCCCAGCCAGGTAGTCAGCGGATTGCCGATCAGGATCGCCACCGACAGCCCCAACAGCACGCGCGACATCGCTTGCCCGCGCTGGCCGGCCGGGCTGATCGCTGCGGCCACCAGCATCGCCACGCCGAAGTAGGCACCATGCGGCAGGCCAGCGACGAAGCGCGCCACCAGCATCGTGCCGTAGTTCGGCGCCAACGCGCTGGCCAGATTGCCGACGGCATAGAACCCCATCAGCGCCAGCAGCAGCTTGCGGCGCGGGAAGCTTGCGCCGACGAAGGCCAGGATCGGTGCGCCCACCACCACGCCGATGGCGTATGCGCTGATCAGGTGGCCGACCTGCGTCTCGCTGATCGACAGGCCGCGGCTGATCTCCAGCATCAGGCCCATGCTGGCGAATTCGCTGGTGCCGATGGCAAAGCCGCCCAATGACAGGGCGAGGATGATCAGGGTGCGCTGGCGCGGCGTCAGCCGAGCGGCCAGGGGGGAATTGGGGCTCATTCGGGGGCGCAAAGGGGCGGGGAAGCGCCCCATTGTACTGCTGCACCGCAACAGGCATCAGCCGGGCTGGGGGTAAATCAGTGTTCGATGGGTGGTGCTGCCGGCGTGGCCGGCTGGCCAAGCGCCGCCAGGGCCCGTCGATACTTGTCACGCAGGCGCTCGGCGGTGGCGGCATCCAGCGATACCAGCCGCGCTTCATCGGCATTGTCGGCGATGTCGGCCAGCTTGACCTTCAGTGCCAGCGGATCCGCCGAAATTCGTGCGTAGTACGTGTCGGCATCCGCCGCAGACGTCCGGCTCAGCAGCCGGACCGCGTCCTGCAACGGGGCGGGAAAGGCCTGCACCCGCCCAGCGAAGGCCGGGCAGTCCTCGATCACATCATGCAGCCAGGCCACCGCCTCGGCTTCATCATCGCCGCGCACGGCAGCGGCCACCCGGCCAACGTGGCCGATGTAGGGGTGTCCCGCCTTGTCGACCTGGCCGGCATGGGCCTCCAGCGCCAGCATGCGTGCACGTGCTACCCAGTCCATTGCGATCTCCCCGGTGCAAGCGTGTATTGTCGTACGGACTGTCTGCATGCCGCCACCACGGCCGTGCAGGCATCATCGGACGCTGCAGGAATGGCATCTGGATTCCATCAGGGAGATGAGACATGCAGGAATACACCCATCAGCTGGAACTACGCGGCCGCTTCCGTCTGGTAGCGGTGACCCACGAGCCGGTGTACGCTCCCGGCGATGTGGTCGGCCATGCGGTCATCGTCGACGGTGGGGAACGTCTGACCGACCTGATGTCGTTGGCCGATGCGCGCCGGTACCTTGAGGAACTGGTGCGGGAAGAGGGCGTGGAGCCCGGGCTGGAGAATGAAGTCAACCTGCGGAGGAAGGCGTCGCAGCGACGCCGCCGCTAAGCCGTCGCGCCCTCGGGCGCATCATGGAGGATTCGGGTGTTGTCCAGTAAGAAGTATCTGCTCATCGCCATCATCACGCTGGCGACCCTGCTGCTTGGGTTCGTGCTTTCCGGTTACCTGACGCTGCTGCTGCTTGGTCTGGATACCAAGCTGCTCACCTGGAATACCTATTACCAGTATTTCCACGCCATCGGCCAGCCGCAGGTTGCCCCGTTCGTGGGCAAGATCAAATGGGCCGGCTACCTCGGCTTCGGCCTGCCGCTGCTGGTGCTGGCCATCGTCGGCCTGGTCATGCTGCTGAAGAAGGACAAGCGCTCGCTGCACGGCGACGCGCGCTTTGCCACCAGCGCCGATCTGGCCAAGCATGGCATGTTCAAGAAGAGCGGCCAGAGCATCGTGGTCGGCAGCCATGGCGGCAAGCTGGTGCGCCTGGACGGGCAGCAGTTCGTGATCCTGGCGGCCCCGACCCGTTCGGGCAAGGGCGTCGGCGTGGTCATCCCGAACCTGCTGGAGTACGGCGAATCGCTGGTGGTGCTGGACATCAAGCAGGAAAACTTCGACCTGACCAGTGGTTGGCGCGCCAGCCAGGGGCAGGAGATCTACCTGTTCAACCCCTTCGCCGAAGATCGCCGCACCCATCGCTGGAACCCGCTCAGCTATGTCTCCGACGACCCGGCGTTCCGTGTCTCGGACCTGATGAGCATCGGCGCGATGCTGTATCCCGATGGCTCGGAAGACCAGAAGTTCTGGATCAGCCAGGCGCGTAATGCTTTCATCGCCTTCACCCTGTACCTGTTCGAGAACTGGGATGACGAGCGCAGCAGCGGCTTCCCGGGCGGGCAGGGCACGCCGACCCTGGGTGCGGTCTACCGCCTGTCCTCCGGCGATGGCAGCGACCTGAAGAAGTTCCTCAAGGGCCTGTCCGAGCGCCCATTCCTCAGCAGCAACGCGCGCTCGGCATTCGCCAACATGCTGTCCCAGGCCGACGAGACCTTCGCCTCGATACTGGGTACCTTCAAGGAACCGCTGAACCCCTGGATCAACCCGGTCCTGGACAAGGCCACCAGCACCAACGACTTCCTGCTCACCGACGTGCGCAAGAAGAAGATGACCATCTACATCGGCATCCAGCCCAACAAGCTGGCCGAAAGCCGATTGATCATCAACCTGTTCTTCAGCCAGCTGATCAACCTCAACACCAAGGAACTGCCCAAGTCCAATCCGGACCTGAAGTACCAGTGCCTGTTGTTGATGGACGAATTCACCTCGATCGGCAAGGTCGAAATCATCGCCTCGGCGGTGTCCTACATGGCCGGTTACAACGTGCGCCTGCTGCCCATCATCCAGAGCATGTCGCAGCTCGATGCCACCTATGGCCGCGAGGTCTCGCGCACGATCATCACCAACCATGCGCTGCAGATCCTGTACGCCCCGCGCGAACAGCAGGACGCCAACGACTATTCGGACATGCTGGGCTACACCACCATCCGCAAGAAGAACGTCACCCACGCGCGTGAAAAGACCCATAGCTTCACCGAGGAGCGTCGCGCGCTGATGCTGCCGCAGGAGCTCAAGGCCATGGGGCCGGACAAGGAAGTCTTCCTGTACGAAGGCATCCCACATCCGGTCAAGTGCGACAAGATTCGCTATTACAAGGACCGCTATTTCACGTCACGTCTACTGCCAAAGGTTGACGTGCCGATGCTTGATGTCTAAGTTGAAGCCTTGAAAGTGTGACGGATGCACGCGTTCACGGAAGTGAATTAGTGAGGCGCGTCAAAGAAACGCCATACGTTGGTCAAAATTCAGATTTGTCTGACATCGAATTGACGCGTAGTTGTGCGACTCTATGCGTGGCTTGCGGATCTGTGTGATTCGTCATGCTTTCAGAGTGGCCAGGAGTTTCAGCCATGGGAACAGGGATGGTTCCGACGTTGGTGAGGGTGCGTGAAAGGGGCCTCGGATGAGGTTGCTTCACGCGACTTGGTTGGCAGCTTTCGAGCTGCAGGGGAACCGTGCCCATGTGCTGTTAAGCAGTGCATTCGTTACGTTTCCGGCGTGCATCGCGCAGTGCCGGACGACCAAGGGACCAACATCGGGACTGCTTTTTCGTACGTCAAAGTGAAGCCCGTATGAATCAGGCGTTTATTGCAAAAATGTCCATCGCCGCAGTGGCGGCGTTGATGGTGGCCGGTTGTGCCACCAAGCCCGCCCCCGACTTCGGAGGACGCTGGAAGCCGGTCAACCGTTTCGCGACGGCTCCGACCGAGATTCCGCTGTACTCCAGCTACGTCTATCAGGCGTCGCCAATGGATCGCACGCTGAAGGCCATGCTCGAGCGCTGGGCCAAGGATTCCGGCCGCACGCTGGACTATCGCCTCAGTTCGGATTTCACCCTGTATGGCGCGGTGTCGGAGATCGACACCACCAACGCACAGCAGGCCGTGATCGATCTCACGGCGGCCTATGCGGCGCAGGGCGTTTCCGTCTCCATCGTCGGCAACCAGATCGTCGTGCAGAGCGCTGGATCGACGCCGACCGCGTCGGCCCAGGATCCCGAAGCCAGCAGCGGCAGCTGAGACCGCGTCGAAATCATCGAACGTGCCGCACCCCGCGCCTGGCGCAGGGGCGTCGCGCCCATTGATGTTTCAGCAGTACGGAAGAACCCATGTTCCGCAAGAAGGATGCAGGCAACAGCCCCAAGGTCGAGCAGTCGGTCGCCAAGGCGGTCAGCTACGAGATCACCGTGGCCGACATGGCCCGGCGCAGCGAGCGCCGTGCCTGGTGGGTCGCCACCGGTTCGTTGCTGATGTCGCTGGCGCTGGCCGGTGGCTACTACTACATGCTGCCGTTGAAGGAGAAGGTGCCGTTCCTGGTGATGGCTGATGCCTATACCGGTACGGCAACGGTTGCGCGCCTGCGCGGCACGTTCCAGGGCGAGACGATCACCAGCAACGAAGCAGTCAACCGCAGCAATGTCGCCCAGTACGTGCTGGCGCGTGAGTCGTACGACTCGGCGGTGATGGGCCTGCGCGACTGGGAGCTGGTGTTTGTGATGTCCAGCGGTCCTGTCGCCCAGAGCATGCGTCAGCGCTATGCCGGCAACAACCCGCAAAACCCGTTCGTGATGTACGGTCGCGAGAAAGCGATCCGGGTCAAGATCCTCAGCATCACCCCCTTGGGTACTGAGGCGAACGGCAGTTTCCGCGGCGCTTCGGTGCGCATCCAGCGCAGCCTGCTCGACAAGCGCAGTGGCGCGGCGACCTATCTGGACAACCAGCTGGTGACGATGCGCTTCGAGTACAACCAGAACCTGGCGTTGTCCGAACAGGATCGTGTACTCAATCCGCTGGCCTTCCAGGTCACCGAATACCGCGTGGACAACGATTACGCACGTGGCGTGCCGGTGCCGGACGATGGCGCGATGCAGGCGCAGGCGCAGGCGCAGCAGGCCGCGCAGCAGGCCGCGCAGCAGGCACAGGGCATCTATGATCCGAACAACCCTGCCGCGGCAACCATGATTGATCCTGCAACGGGCCAACCTGTGGCAGTGCCAGTCAATGAGCAGGGGCAGCCGATGCAAGGCCAGCCGATGCAGGGCCAACCGATGCAAGGCCAGCCGATGCAGGGGCAACCGATGCAGCAGGGGCAGGCCATGCCGCCGGCGCCGAACAATTCCACCGGAAATGCTGATGGAGCAAGCAACCGATGAGTAGTCGAAAAGTCAGGGGGAGCGCATTGGCGCTGCTGTCGTTGCTGTCGCTGGTGTTTTCCACCGCGGCGATGGCACAGGCGGTAGACCATTACGAGTATGAGAAGGACCGCATCTATCCGGTTCGCACCGGCCTGGGCCTGACCACCCAGATCGAGCTGAGCCCGAACGAGAAGATCCTCGACTACAGCACCGGCTTCAGCAGCGGCTGGGAGCTGACCCGCCGCGAGAACGTGTTCTACATCAAGCCGAAAAACGTCGATGTCGACACCAACATGATGGTGCGCACCGAGACCCATTCGTACATCTTCGAACTGAAAGTGGTGGCGACCGATTGGCGCCAGCTCGAGCAGGCCCGTCGTGCCGGCGTGCAGTACAAGATCGCCTTCAGCTACCCGAACGACACCGTGTTCGGTGTTGCCCAGGAGGCCGTGGAGGAAGAGGCGCAGCCGCTGTTGAGCACAGAGTTGGCCAAGGATCGCCAGTACAACTTCAACTACTCCTATTCGACCAGCAAGGCGAAGAAGATGGGGTGGCTGATTCCGGTCAACGCGTACGACGATGGTCGTTTCACCTACCTGAAACTTCCGAACTCGCCGGAGTACAAGACCGGCATTTTCCCGGCCGTATTCGGCCGTGAGAAAGAGTACGGCGAGGATTTCGTGGTCAACACCACCGTTGAAGGCAACACCTTGATCGTCCACGGGACCTACCCGTACCTGGTCATCCGCCACGGCGATTTCGTCGTTGGTCTGCGAAGGAACGTGAAGAAATGAGCCAGCAGAACACTCCCGGAAGCGATCCAAACAACGGGCGCGACGATAGCCAGAGCCCGTACGGCAGCGTTTCTGGCGCTGCGCCCGAGGCGTCGTCCAATCCCTATTTCGGCAACACCCAGGCCGGCCCTGCGCCGGATCTGGACGCTGGTGCACCGCAGCTGCGCTCGGCCGAGGAACAACGCCTGAACCGCAAGGCGCTGCTGTTCCTGGGCGGCATCGTGGTGCTGCTGGTGGTCATGGGCTTCCTGCTGTTCCGCAAGGGGCAGGAAGACAAGGATGCCCCGGCGGACGTCAACAAGACCGCGCGCGCAGTGACGCCTGAGCTGCCGACGGCTACACCACCGCCGCAGGTTGCTGCCGATCCGATCCAGATGGTGCCGCCGCTACCGCCGCCGCCGCCGCTGGATTCCACCCCGCTGTTCGTTCCCCAGTCCGATTCGGCACGCGAGATGGACCGTGGCCCGACTTTGCTGGACCGTCGCATCGGCTCCGGGAGCGGGGTGGGTGGTGGTGATGGACAGGATGGCAACGGGGGCAATGGCGGCCGCGGCATGGATGAGTACACTCGTGCCATGCTGGCCCAGCTGCCCAACAACCAGGCGGCGCCGGCAAAGGTCCGTCGCGGACCGGACGTGGAAGACGTGTCCAGCGCCAGCTTCATCCGCAGCCCGGATGCCCTGCTGGTGCGCGGCACCTATCTGCGCTGCGTGCTGGAAACCCGCATCATCACCGATATCGCCGGCTATACCTCCTGCCTGGTGACCGAGCCGGTCTATTCGATCAACGGCCGCAACCTGCTGCTGCCGAAGGGTTCGAAGATCTATGGTGCATACGGTGGCGGCCCAACCGGGAAGCGCGTGGAAGTCATCTGGGATCGCATCACGACCCCGAACGGCATCGACGTGGCCATGTCGAGTCCTGGCGTGGACCAGCTGGGTGGCGCCGGTCATCCGGGTCAGTACAGCGCTCACTGGGGTAGTCGCATCGCGTCGGCCCTGATGATCAGCCTGATTGCTGACGCCTTCAAATACGCTGCCGCAGAGCACGGTCCAGAGTCGACCACCGTCGCCAGCAACGGCTTCGCTGTCCGCTCGCCCTATGAGAGCGCCACCGCGCGCACCATGGAGCGCTTGGCCAATGAGGCCCTCAGCGAAGGTCGTCGTCCGCCGACTGTCACCATCAACCAGGGCACGATCGTGAATGTCTACGTCGCAAAGGACGTTGACTTCACCGGCGTGCTGAACCCGCGCCGGTAACCCGGAACCCTCATGGACGCCGAAGTGTCGCCCCTCGCCCTCGTCTCCAGCGATTTCCTGCGCTATCAGTACGAAGTGCTGGGCATCGCCGAGTACATGACTTCGCCTGACGTGACGGAAATCTGCATCAACCGTCCGGGCGAGCTGTACCTGGAGACGCGGGCAGGGTGGCAGCACGTGGATGTGCCGGGCCTGACGTTCGAACGGGCCCGGCAGTTCTGCACCGCGGTGGTCAACGAGAGCAACACTGGTCAGCGCATTACCGATGCCGACCCGGTTGTGTCGCTGACCTTCCCGACCGGGCAGCGTGCACAGTTCGTGATCCCGCCTGCCTGCGATGCGGGCAAGGTGTCGATCACGATCCGTCTGCCGTCCAAGCACACCAAGTCACTTACCCAGTATCACGAAGATGGTTTCTTCAACCAGATTCTTGAGCAGGATGGAAGCCTCAGCGAGCAGGATCGCGAACTGCTGGAGCTGAGGCAGCAGCGTGAGTACGCCGAGTTCTTCAGGCGTGCGGTGATGTACCGCAAGAACATCGTCGTCTCTGGCGCCACCGGTAGCGGCAAGACCACCTTCATGAAGGCGCTGGTCAACCATATTCCGGACAGCGAGCGCCTGGTCACCATCGAAGATGCGCGCGAACTGTTTCTGACTCAACCCAATGTCGTGCACCTGCTCTATTCCAAGGGCGGGCAGAGTGCCAGCAACGTGACGGCCAAGAGCTGCATGGAAGCCTGCCTGCGCATGAAGCCCGAACGCATCATCCTCGCCGAGCTGCGTGGCGATGAGGCGTTCTACTTCATCCGTAATTGCGCGTCTGGTCACCCCGGCTCGATCACCAGCTGCCACGCTGGCAGCCCGGAACAGACCTGGGACCAGCTGGCGCTGATGGTGAAGGCGTCGACCGAAGGTTCGGGTCTGGAATTCAATGTCATCAAGCGTCTGTTGATGATGACCATCGACATCGTCGTGCATATCAAGGCGCATGCGGGTTCGCGCTATATCACCGGTATCGATTTCAATCCTGGGCGCGCCCAGGGGCAGGAGGGCTGAGCGATGTTGCCAGGACTTGAAATGATGGCGTGCCCCGAGATGGCCGTCTCGATGGACGTCATGCAGCACGTCATCAATGTGGAATCCTCGCGCAACCCCTACGCCATCGGCGTGGTCGGTGGTGCACTGGCGCGCCAGCCCAAGGCGCTGGACGAGGCCCTTGCCACCGTGCGCATGCTGGAGGAGAAGGGTTACAACTTCTCGATCGGCCTGGCCCAGGTCAATCGCTACAATCTGGCCAAATACGGCCTGGATTCGTACGAAAAGGCCTTCCAGCAGTGCCCGAACCTGCAGGCGGGTTCGCGCATCCTGGCCGAGTGTTACAAGCGCTCGGGCAAGGATTGGGGCAAGTCGTTCAGTTGCTACTACTCGGGCAACTTCGAAACCGGCTTCCGCCACGGTTATGTGCAGAAAGTGTATGACTCGATCCGTCGTGGACAGCAGGTTGCCTCCAATGGCGTTGCGCCGATCGACGTGATCAATCGTGGTGAGCGCCGTACCGTCAAGGTGGAGCACCACCCGCAACGGGCGTCTCCAGCACAGGCACGCATCGTCGCCCAGGCCAGTACTCCGGTGTATGTGCCGTCCAACGATCCGGCACGAGCCTATACCGTCTATCCGTCCACCGGTGCGATGGCGCGCAGCAGTCTGGTCAATCTTGCCGATCAGGCGCTGTCACGCGTTGTGCTGGGCTCGGTGGATCGAATGATGCAGCCGGAAGGCCCGGCAGGCGCAGGCTATCCGCAGTCGCCGCAGCAGATTCCGCAGCAGAATCCGCAGCAGAATCAGCAAGTCAGGCAGGGGCAGGGTGTGCCTGTCATGCCGCAGCAGCTTCCCGGAGCGGTCGCCGGCGACGATGCCCCGGTCATGCTGCGCCCATGGAGCGAGCGGAACGCACCTGTGGCGGGAAACGGCAACGTATACAACGCGCCAGCGGCAGCGCCGGTGCAACAGATTCCCGCAGGGGATGCGGCCTTCGTGTTCTGACGAAGTCGTGGTACGGCCAGTCCCCCGGCTGGTCGATTCAGTTGTGTTAGTCCATCAACAAGGAAATCAATCCATGAAGCGATCCAATCTCGACCTCGTCCAGGCCCAGCGCACGCTGAAGACCCTGCTGATGGCCACCTTCTTTGCTGGCGCCGTGTTTGCTCCGCAGGTGTTTGCCTCCGGCGCCACCGATTTCGGTGGCACCGACGAAAAGGTCTGCGGCTTCTTCAACAACATCAATGGCCTGCTGAATATTGCCTCGATCGCCGTGGTGACCATCGCGGTCATCTTCGCCGGCTACCAGATTGCGTTCGCGCACAAGCGCATCTCTGATGTCGCGTCGATCCTGATCGGCGGCGTGCTGATCGGTGCCGCAGGCCAGATCGCCCGCATGCTGCTGGGTGATGGCAGCGACGGCAAGTGCGGCGGCGGCGCTGCTGGCGGTATGGCCCTCCACATCCAGAACGCCATCCAGTACTACAGTGCATAAGAACGTTCTGTTCCGGGGTTGCACACGCCCAGCGATGTTTCTGGGCGTCCCCTACCTGCCGTTCTTTATGGTGGCCGGCGGGTTGCTGCTCTTGAGCATGTACACGAACTTCTGGTTCCTGCTGACCATTCCGGTGGCCATCTTCATCATGCGTCAGATGGCCAAGCGTGACGAAATGATCTTCCGGCTGCTGGGCCTGAGGCTGATGTTCAAGCTCCGGGTTCGCAACGTGCAGGAACACGAAGGAATGTGGGTGTTCAACCCGAATCATTACCGCAACAAACCGGCCCGAATGGATTGAGGGCTGGACCGGACCAGGTGGGCGTCGGACGCCCACCTGGTCCACTCCGAATCTTCGTCGGCAGTACCCTTTGGAAGCAGTCGTATGTTCAGCCCAGATACGTCCATCAGCGAATTCATTCCTCTGTCCTCGCATGTAGCCCCGAATGTGGTGAAGACCACGGGCGGCGACTATCTGTTGACCTGGCACCTGGAAGGGTTGCCGTTCGTGGGGCGCGAGGAGTGGGAGCTGGAACATCGGCACAACACCTTCAATCGGTTGCTGCAGACGCTGCGCGCGCCGGATTTCGTCAACGTCGCCTTCTGGGTGCATGACATCCGCCGTCGCCGCACGTTGAAGGGCAAGAGCAGCTACAAGCAGCGCTTCAACCAGGACGTGTCCGACCAGTACATGGGCATGCTGTCCTCGCAGCGCATCATGCAGAACGAGCTGTACCTGACCATGCTCTACCGGCCGGTAGTGGCCGGCAAGCGCTTCGTGGAGAAGTCGGCCAACGTCGACAAGCTCCGCGCCGAGCAGGAACAGGCCGTCGAGAAGCTGATGGAACTGGCTGGCAACGTCGAAGCCGTCATCCGCGACTACGCGCCGTACCGCCTGGGCATGTACGAAGCCAAGAATGGCGTGGTGTTCTCCGAGACCCTGGAGCTCTTCGGCTACTTGATCAATCGCATCGATGAGCCCGTGCCGGTGCTGTCGGCACCAGTGAAGGACTACCTGCCGGTCAGCCGGCACATGTTCTCGGCCAAGACCGGCGACTTCGTGATCAACACGCCCAACGGCGTCAATCACTTCGGCGCCATCCTCAACATCAAGGAGTATGCCGAGGGTACCTACCCGGGCATCCTCAATGGACTGAAGTATCTGGACTTCGAGTATGTCATCACCCATTCGTTCAGCCCGATGGGGCGCCAGGACGCGCTGAAGGTGCTCGACCGCACCAAAGGCATGATGATTTCCTCCGGTGACAAGGCCGTCAGCCAGATCGTCGAGCTCGACCAGGCGATGGACCATCTGTCATCTGGCAACTTCGTACTGGGCGAGTACCACTTCATCATGGCGGTCTATGGCGACAGCCAGGCCAAGCTGTCCCAGAACGTGGCTACCACCCGTGCCGAGCTTTCCAATGCCGGCTTCGTGACCACCAAGGAAGACTTGGCTGTCACCTCGTCGTTCTATTCGCAGATTCCGGCCAACTGGCGCTTCCGCACTCGCCTGGCCAACGTCAGCTCGCTGAACTTCCTCGGTCTGTCGCCACTGCACAACTTCGCCACCGGCAAGCAGCACAACAATCCGTGGGGCGACTGCGTCACCACGTTGCAGACGACCAACGGCCAGCCGTACTACTTCAACTTCCATGCCACCCATCCGTCGGAAAACTCGCTGGGTGAAAAGGCGATCGCCAACACCATGGTGATCGGTAAGTCGGGTACCGGTAAGACCGCGCTGATCAACTTCCTGCTCAGCCAGGTGCAGAAGTACGAGCCATCGCCGACCATCTTCTTCTTCGACAAGGACCGCGGCGCGGAGATCTTCGTGCGTGCTTGTGGTGGTAACTATCTGGCCCTGGAGAACGGCGCGCCGACCGGCTTCAATCCGTTCCAGTGCGAGAACAACGAAAGCAATGTGCAGTTCCTGGCCGACCTGATCAAGGTGTTGGCAGGCAAGCGTGAGTACAGCTCCCGCGAAGAAGAGGATATCTACCGCGCTGTCGAGAGCATGCTTGACACGCCGATGCACCTGCGCAGCATGACCAACTTCCAGAAGAGTCTGCCCAATATGGGGGACGATGGGCTATACGCGCGTATGCGCCGCTGGACCTCAGGCAACTCGCTGGGCTGGGTGTTCGATAACCCGGTGGATACCGTGGACCTGAGCAAGGCCAACATCATCGGTTTCGATTACACCGACATCATCGACAACCCCGAAGTGCGCGTGCCGGTCATCAACTACCTCCTGCACCGTCTGGAGTCGCTGATCGACGGTCGTCCGTTGATCTACGTAATGGACGAATTCTGGAAGATTCTGGACGGTGAGGGTGGCCTGAAGGAATTCGCCAAGAACAAGCAGAAGACCATCCGTAAGCAGAATGGCTTGGGCATTTTCGCGACGCAGAGCCCGGAGGACGCGCTGAAGAGCGACATCTCGGCGGCGCTGATCGAGCAGACTGCCACGTTGATCCTGCTTCCGAACCCGAACGCCAGCAAGAGCGACTACATGGACGGCCTGAAGCTGACCGAGGCCGAGTTCAAGGTGGTCACCGCCTTGGATGAGCGCTCGCGCTGCTTCCTGGTCAAGCAGGGTCACGCGTCCAGCGTGTGCCAGCTCAACCTGCGCGGGATGGACGACATTCTGTCGGTGATCTCGGCGTCCACTGACAACATCGACATCATGCATCGCGTATTGCAGACGGCTGCGGTACGCGCACGAGTGACGGTGGATGAACTGACGCCGGAACAGTGGCTTGAAGATTTCTACAAGAATCGAAAGGGCTCGGGCAAGGCGGCTGTCGCAGCGCGCGACACTGTTACCTGATCCGCGAGACGGCCTGCCCGAAGACTACGAGTTCCGATCAATGGAGACTGATATGAACAATACCAAGCAAACTTCCTCGCCCCGCCGCCGCGGGCCCCGTCTTGCAGCGATGACCGTGGCAGCCATGATGGCGCTCGGCACCGGCAATGTCAGCGCCTGGATTCCCGTGCAGGAGACTGGTACCAGTCTCATCCAGCATCTGCTCAATCAGATCAACACCTACAAGACTGAGGCGACCGCCTACGCGGCCAAAGCGCAGGACGCGGCCGAGTACATCGAGCAGAACACCCGCTGGATCCGCACGCTGGAGCAGTATCGCCAGGCGCTGATCCAGGTGCAGGCGGCGGTGAACAGCTTCGGCATGCCCGACAGCGCGCCGCTGGTGCCGGTGGCGCCGAACTATCTGGTTGCCGAAACCTGCGGCAAGGCGCTGGACTTCAGCCTGGAGTCCGCCTTCAAGGTGTTCGTGTTCAATCCGCAGGCGGATGTGAAGGAGCAGCAGATGCAGATCTGCGTCAACATCCGGATGATGCAGAACCGTAAGTACAACGACGCGATCGATTTCCTGACCCAGACCGTTCCGCGCATCAACAACTCCTTGAACCGCATCCTCAAGATCCGCCTGACCAACAACGATCAGGGCACCGTGCAGGGTGCCGACAGCGAATCGATCCGCACCGCCAATGATATTGCCGCACTTGCCCAGAGCTGGGAAGCACGGATGAAATCCTATGATTCCTATATCGAGGTCATGGAGGCCAACCAGAAGGTGGTGGCGCAGGCCGCATTGAAGGGGGATCCGACCAAGCAGCTGATCAGCGACATGGTCAAGACCACCGCACTGAAGGCCGCGCTCAGCGTCAAGTGATTGCAGGCCGCTAATACGTAGACAGGCGCTGCAAAGCAATGCGGCATTTCATGCAGTAACGGAATTACCAAGGGATTGTGGAAATGACGATCAGGTGGCTGGCCAACTTTGATTTCTCAGGCGGATTGCAGGATCTGCTGGGCTACGCTGTGCGTGTCCAGTCGATCGGCGATTTCGTCTTCTTCAAGCTGATCATGGATTACCTGCGCGACAGGATCAGTGACTATGGCATCGACCTGATGGGGCGCATGATGTCCTGGGTCGGTGGCATTGCCCTGGTGCTGATGACGCTGTGGGTACTGATCCAGGGCTTCCGGATCGTCACCGGCCGCAGCCGCGACTCCATGATGGTGCTGGTGACCAATATGGCGCGCGCGGCGTTGATTGTGAGCGTTGCCACCAGCATGGCGATGTTCGGCAGCAACCTGCAGAAATTCCTCAACGAGGACGTCAAAGGCCTGATCACCCACGTGGTGACCGGCAAGGACCAGCAGCCGGAAGACCAGATCGACAAGAGCTTGGCCTGGATGCAGGTGGCGCTGTCGAGCATTGATGGCATCAAGATCCTGAATGATCCAGGGTTGCAGGCGGACAAGACCCGGGCGCTGTGGTTCATCGGCCTGGGCACGGGCGGCCCGGCGGTCACCGCTGGTGCGATGTTGCTGCTCTACGAGGTCGCGCTGGCGCTGTTTATCGGCCTGGGTCCCTTGTTCATTCTGTGTCTGCTGTTCGACCAGACCAAGCAGCTGTTCCAGCGATGGCTGTTCTACGGCATCGGCACGATGTTCTCGATGGCGGTACTGGCAGCGATGGTATCGATCGCGCTGGACATGGTGATTCGTGTCTCGGCCGCGTTCTGGTCCACCGCCCTGGTCAACAAGTTTTTGCTCGACGGCGCCTCCAGCGACGGCATGACCAGCCAGGCGATGCAGCAGGGCGGCATGGGCCTGATCCTCACGACCCTGATCCTGACCGCTCCCCCAATGGCGGCGATGTTCTTCCAGGGGACCTTGGGTGGTTTCGCGCCATACTCCCAGATCGGTGGATCGGCAGCGGGCCAGCCAGGTCCGCAGGGGCAGCCGCCGGGGTCGTATACGCCGGCAGCACCTGAAAAAAGCGGTGGACAGGTGAGCGATGTCAGCGCAGGTAGGGCGCATGTTCCACAAGTATCGACGACTCCCTCCAGCCAAGGCGTAACACCGGGAACCTATGGCGCAGCAAAAAACTAAGTGGTCATACTCGTAGGACGGAGACGCCGATATGCTTTTCAGTAAATCCAGTTCAATGATTCTAGGCGCGCTGGTAGTAGCTGCAGGCCTTCTCACCCTCTCTGTTGGTGTAAGGGCAGAGGGGCGTTGTCCGCCGGGTCAATATCCAATCGGTGATAGTCGTGCGCCGGGGTGCGCACCCATTCCTGCGGGCGGCGGGACTGCTCCAGAAGCCAGGGCGACAGGCCGCTGGATCAAGACCTGGGGATCATTTGCACTTTCCCCTAGTGGAGAGTCCGGTGTCGCAAATGGCCGACGTCGGAAGGCGGATGCAGAGCGGGACGCTGTGGCGATCTGTTCGCAGGCCGGTGGAAAGAACTGCAAGCCGGCCTTTACCTACAAGAATCAATGTGCGGCAGCAGCTGTTCCCAACGCAGGAAATGGCGGCACATCATTTGGGCGATCAGCCACGCAGGAAGTCTCAAAGGGGCTTGCGCTTAAAGAATGTCAAGCCGGTGGTGGTGACGATTGCCAGATTATTTACTCTGGTTGTACGGAGCCAGAGTTCGAAGCGTTCTAGGATTGTGTCATCTTCATCCGCCGCTGTTGCCCCACTTTCATGGTCAATATTCAACTGAAGGTTCCAGTTGGTGATTGCGCATGCCAAGATATTCCCGAAAGCTGGCTATTGCATTGGAACGCAGCAGCTTAGTAGGCACTAAGCAGGCGTGAGAGGCTGCTTGCTCTGCTTGCAAGAAGGGCATGGCGAGCATTGATGGCATCAAAATCCTGAGCGATCCAGGGTTGCAGGCGGACAAGACCCGGGCGCTGTGGTTCATCGGCCTGGGCACGGGCGCCCGGCGGTCACCGCTGGTGCGATGTTGTTGCTCTACGAGGTCGCGCTGGCGCTGTTCATCGGCCTGGGTCCCTTGTTCATTCTGTGTCTGCTGTTCGACCAGACCAAGCAGCTGTTCCAGCGATGGCTGTTCTACGGCATCGGCACGATGTTCTCGATGGCGGTACTGGCAGCGATGGTATCGATCGCGCTGGACATGGTGATCCGTGTCTCGGCAGCGTTCTGGTCCACCGCCCTAGTCAACAAGTTCTTGCTCGACGGCGCCTCCAGCGACGGCATGACCAGCCAGGCGATGCAGCAGGGCGGCATGGGCCTGATCCTCACGACCCTGATCCTGACCGCTCCCCAATGGCGGCGATGTTCTTCCAGGGGACCTTGGGCGGTTTCGCGCCATACTCCCAGATCGGTGGATCGGCAGCGGGCCAGCCGGGTCCGCAGGGCCAGCCGCCGGGTTCGTATACGCCGGCAGCACCTTCGAATAGTGACGTGCGGCAGACCGAGGTTCATTCAGGAAATATGGTGAGGAACTCGATGCCTCCGAGCTCAACCGGCGAAACAAGAACTGCCCCGAGTACGATAGGTGCTGCCAGATCTAGTGATTAATGCTATTAGTTACATCCGTTGAAGGTGCGTAGCCATGCCAAAAAAATCAGTTGGAAAGTTGATTTGCAAATTGCTCGTTCTTTCGGCACTTTTTCTTGTTGCTGAATCCTCTGTGGCAGAAGGGCGATGCCCGCCTGGCCAGTACCCGATAGGTGACAGTCGGGCACCGGGATGTGCGCCAATTCCTGCGGGTAGCAGCGGAGATACTGGACCCAGAGCGACGGGGCGGTGGATCAAGACTTGGGGCGCCATCGCAATGTCCAATTCTGGGGCATCAGGTGTTTCGGTCGGGAAGGTAAAGAAGAGGGAGGCTGAAAAAGTAGCAATGGTTGAGTGCGAAGCGACCGGCGCACGTGATTGCGACATCGCTTTTACGTACAAGCACCAGTGTGCGGCGGCCGCGACTGCGAGCTCGGGCACTCAAGGTACGAACTTTGGGAGCGGAGAGACTGTTGATGTTGCCAAGAAGGTCGCTACTGAACTCTGTCAGTCTCGAGGGGGACAGAGTTGTGGTGTCGTGTATTCGGCATGCACAGAACCAAAGTTCGAGGCTTTCTAGATAATTTTTTTTGCAGCCGCACCGCGACAATAGGTGCGTTGAAGCGGGATTCTCGGCCTCTTGATCGGATGCGATCTGCCTTCAAGCTTGAGAAGAGGATTTCATGAGGGTTATTTTGATTTTGTTGTTGTGCCTAGTGACATTCTTGACTTTTGCCGAGGGTAGATGTCCTCCTGGCCAGTATCCAATAGGGGACAGCCGCGCTCCAGGCTGCGCTCCAATCCCTGCTGGTGGTGGCGGAGCTGCGGAAGGGCCGCGTGCCACTGGCCGTTGGATAAAGACATGGGGAGCGATTGCAACCTCCTCTACCGGCGCCTCGGGAACAGTCACTGGTGAGGTTAAGAAATCAGACGCCGCGAAGAATGCAGTTTCTGAATGTGCTAGCTCAGGGGCGCGAGATTGCCGAGTTTCGTTTACCTACAAGAATCAGTGCGCTGCGGCGGCTGTTCCTAGCTCTGGAACCCCTGGGACTAGCTTTGGCAGTGCAGCTACGGAAGAGCTTGCCAAAGGCGTAGCTACTAAATTGTGCGATTCCCGCGGCGGACGTGGCTGTGATGTTGTTTACTCAGCCTGCACAGAGCCAAAATTCGAAGCGTTTTGACGCATCGATAGCTGGCATCCCGATGGTGGCGCTGGCTGCAGCGCCAATGATGGCGATCTTCTTCCTGGCTGGCAGCGATGATCTCAATCTCGCCGTACATGGTGTGTCGGCAGCGCTCTGATCGACTGCGTCGGTCAACAAATTCCTGCTCGATGGCGCCTCCAGCGACGGCTTGCCCAGCCAGACGATGCCGCAGCGGGGGCATGGGATTGATCCTCATGACCCTTACTGCGCCCCCCAATGGCGGCATGGGGTTGATCCTCACGACGCTGCGCCGGACCATTGCTAGGGTGCGACTGCTTAGAAACAGGACTCAGTCAACGCAAGATCTCTCGCCATGGACATATCGTGATCACATCAGTCAACGTGACACGGTAGGCTGTGCTGCAAAGCACTATCCGCGTTGCATTGGTCTTCACGCTATTCGAAGGAACGAATCATGCAGAATCCCTCCGCCTTCCGTGTAGTGATGCTAGTCGGCGGACTGGTGCTCGGTTCGTCAGCACACGCCGCCGATAGCTGGGTCATTTTCGCCGGTGGCGACAAGCCCAATCGTGAGGCGTGGGTGGTGGATGCGCAAACGCTCAGCAGCCGCTCGGACCTGATGGCTTTCCTGCAGACCGCCACGCAGGAAGAGCAGAACGCGTACCTGAAGCAATTGCGCCGAAAGAAGCCGCCAAAGCCCGGCGAGCGCGTTGCTGGCCCGGATCCGGTATACGAGATCCAGGTCAATACGGTTTACGAGAACGCGACCAAGCCGAATCGACTGATCAGGAAGTACTCGGTGAACTGTGCGCGTAACACTGTGGCCATGAAGATGAGTCTGGTGCAATGGCGCGACCGTGCAATCGAGGATGTTCCACCGGAGAGATTCGATCCGACCAGCGAGGCGGTCGAGCCGTGGCAGGTGCAACTGGTGCGGTTTGCCTGTCTCGTTGGACCTGACCCCGAGGCCAAAGTGCCCGCGGAAATGATGAAGCGGGGCTTCCTGCCTATCGGTGACGTCGGCCAATCACCCGCGAATTTCGTCTGGGGGAACCTCTGGAAGGACGGCACGCGTCCGGCGTTCACCTATCGGCCGACCGACGCCGAGCTGGACCGTATTGAGCGTAACCTGGAAGCAAACCTGGCACGCGGTCAGCGGGAAACGACCCGCGTGCTGGATGAGTCGGTTCGTGCAGCCAACCGTGTGGGTCGCAACAACCTCATGGACATGTGGATCGGCAAGACCGAGCAGGAGTTCGTGCGGACATGGGGAACGCCGGACCGCGTGGAGAACGGGTCTGATGGATCGCGCACCTTGTACCTCCATCGTGGTGAGCGCGTTCAGGGGTTGAACGTATACGGGCATGTCGTCAGTGACGTGAACAATCGCTGCGATATCACGGTGCTGACGATGGACGGCTACATCCGTGACTACGCCACCCAAGGGGCTACCTGCGCGCAGCAATTGCGCTGACCGCGATTGTCGGCCACGGCCACGGCCTGAGGCTGTCAGGAGGCAGGAAAGCCATGAGACGAATCCAACACGTTTCTAGCCGTGACTTCTGTGGATTGCAGGCCTGCTGCCTTTTCCTGTCTTGGCGGAAGGCAATCGCACGCCGGGCAGGTATCCAATAGGTGGCCAGGGCGTGCCGGGCTGCGCGGCCATCCGGCGAGCATCACGGACCCTGCGTGCAACATCCCGCGCGGGGCGGTTCAATGAAACCGCCAGCGTTGTCGCTGTCATTCCGGAGCAGCGCGCGGTCGTTGTCGCCCTGCTGCAATGCAGCGCGAAGGCGGCATGGAAGCAGATGTCACAGGATCAGTGCAGGATTGCCACCACGGTCTGCACGGCGCGTCTGTTCATCAGGTAAGGCACCGTTCACGCTTAGCCCATTTTTTTTGTGATCAATTCCGCTTTTCGCTTTTCCTGCTCTTCGACGCAATAGACCTCCTCGCGCTAAGCTCTCCTGGCGTCAGAAAAATGACGCTTCGGCGCTACCGATTGCAGGAGCTTTTCCGTCCATGAGGACCCTGTCTGCCCGTCCGACGGGTGACGCTTGCCACCATCGCTGCCACGGTGCTCCCGGAGCTATCATCCGCATCTGCAGGGTGACCGGCGCGGCCGGGCAACGCCACCGTGCCCGTCATCAACGCGGGCATCGGCAAGACGACATTGAAGGAGTGGGAGGGGATGGACGACAGGTTTGGCGCACACATGGACGATGCCCTGGCATTCGTTCCGTCCGGTGCGAACCTGCTGGAAGCCGTCAGGGGCGAGCTCAACGGCGATGGCATCGAGTACCAGCTGCTGGTCATCGACCAGCCGACGCCGGAAGGGCTGGTGCCCGGCCAGCACGGCCCAAACCGGGTGCTGCTGTTGCTGCGCGGTGACGGGCGCGGGCGCTGGCAGCTGGCCGCGCGCAACGACAAGCTGGTGCCGTGTTCCACCCGCGGTGGCCTGGCTGGCGACCCTTTTGCGTATGCAATGGTTGAGGAAGACACCTTCAGTGTGATCACCAACGGCGGCAGCCGCGAGCGCTGGAGCAGCACGTACCGGTTCCGCTACGCATCGGCGGACAAGGCGTGCTGGGTGGACGGGGTGAGACGCAAGGTCGTGGATATCGAGACCGAGGCGACCAACATCCGGGATTTCTCGGTGGCGGAACTGGGCAGGGTGCGGTTCGAGGACTTCGACCCGTCCAGTGTCGCCGAGGTGTCGCTTCCATGAGCCAAGCTCCAACCGGCGGAAAGGAATCCGCGCTGATGAACATCCAGGAGTTGCACTGTGTCGACCGATAGAGAGTCGCAACTGCTGCGGCAGGCGACGAAAGCCGGCATCGACTCCCCCCTTGAACTGGCCAATTTCATGGCCCAGGCAGGGCACGAGTCGCGCGGCCTGAGCCGGCTCAACGAGAGTTTCAACTATACCCGGGGCATCTCGCAGATCCCGGTCGAAGCGGCGTGGCGCAATGGCACCGAGGCGCTGGAGTCCGCGCGCCAGGAAGCCCTGCGAGGGCGTCCGCATGATCTGGCCGAGCTGATGTATGGCGGCCGGATGGGCAACGACGCGCCCGGAGATGCGCTGAAGTACCACGGGCGCGGTTATCTGCCGCTGACCGGCAAGGAAAGCTACGAGCGCGCCGGCAGTGCGCTGGATCTGGACCTGGTCAACCAGCCCGAGCTGGCATCGCAGCCGGAACATGCAGGTCGCATCGCGGTGTGGCAGTGGCAGAACCGCGTTCCGGAACACGCGCGCGAGGACGTGCGCGAGGCGACCTACGCCATCAACGGTGCCGTCAACGGGGTGGAGGACCGACTCAAGCGTTTCGAGGCGTGGCAGCAGAAGCTGACCCCGGACGTGATGGACCGGCTTGCCCGCGGCGAAGTGGGCGAACCTGCACAGTTGCCTGAGCGCGCGCGCGACATGTCCGATCCGGCCCATGCCGGCAACCGGTTGTTCACCGACGCGCGGGGTCATCTTCAGCAGATGGGGCCGCAGAGCGGCCTGCGCAGCCAGCAGGAACTGGACAATGCGGCCGGCGCCCTGGCGTTGAGCGCACAGAAGGCCGGGATGAGCCGTATCGATCACGTGGTGGCCGGTACCGACGGCAGGGCGCTGTTTGCGGTGCAGGGCGTCATGGGGGACCCGGCGATGCAGCGCTCGATGGTGCAGCGTGAGGCCGCTGCCCAGTTGCCGCTCGAGCAGAGCAGCCAGCAGTTGGCGGCTGAAGCCTCTTCCCGACAGGAACAGACCGCTTCGGTCACCCGCGAGCAGGAGCAGAACCGCCCGCGATCGCTGTAATCTGGGCACCGCCCGGCAGGTCGGAGACCGGCGGGCCCATCGCACGACACCGAGCACCCTCGGGTGCCTACATGGATCTCTTTGTAAGGACACAACATGCGAAATACTTTCCTGCGTTCCCAAGTGGCCCAGCGTGGTCGCGCTCCGGCACTGTGGCTGCTGCCGCTGGGACTGGCTGCCGCCATGGCCCACGCACAGCAGGCACCCGACGCCCCGGCGGCTCCCGCCGTCGAGGAGGCGGTGCCAGCACCGGTAGTGGCCGCGGCGGACGCGCAGACGCCCGCTGACGCCGCAACTGATGCCGTAGCTGCACCGGCTCCCGTCGCCGCGGCTGAGCCGGTGCCTGCCCTGGTAGTTGCACCTGTGCCGTCCATGCCCCCGGCGCCCGAACCCGCACCGCAGCCGCAACCGGCGACGGGCGTCGCTCCGGAAGCCGTCGCCGCTGAACCCGCGAGTGCACCGGCACCTGCGGCAGCACCGATTGCGGCAGCACCTATGGCACCGCCGGCCGACGTTGCCTCCACCAATGCTGCGCCTGTCGCAATGGCTCCTGTCGCAGCCCCACCGGCTCCCGCGCAGGTGCCGGCCCCGGCTGCCGCCGTCGCACAGTCGCCCGACACCGCGCCAGCCTCTGCGCCGGTCCCGCCACCCGCGCTGGCCCTCGTCGCACCGCCGATCATCCCGTTGGCACCGGACCAGGCCGCCGAGCGCCAGCTCGGTGCGCGCTGCCCGGTCGATCTGGCCGGTCGCCTGGCACCGCAGGGCGATCTGATGATCGGCGCCTGCCAGGGCGCGTTGCCGCCGCACCTGGCGGCGCTGCTGGTGGCCTTGCCTGAGCAGGACATCCACCTGCCGCGCAGCTGGCGCGAGCGCGAAGTGCGCCAGAAGGCGTGGTTCAAGGCCGTGGCCGGCATGGGCCAGCGCCCGGACTTCATCGCCCGCCTGGGAGATATCTGGGTGCGTTCGTTTGAAGGTGCGGATGCGTCGACGACCACCTACCTGGTCTCGGCGCCGTTCGACTGTGCCGATGGCGCACTGCCAAATGAAAACACCGCAGAGCCCGTCCGACTCGCAGCCGGCAGTTGCGGGCAGGCCTACGTCCGCCAGCGCGTGTACCAGGTGGGCAGCGATGGCGTCCCGCAGGACATCACTGCAATGGCAATGCCGGCGGCACCGTCGATCGCCGAGGCCGATCGTGCCCGTCACCGCACCCGCGAAGGCAGGATCAGCCTGGACCACAGCAAGTTGCAGTACGGGCCGGCCATGCGCTGGTTCGTGCAGTACCCGGAATCACCGCAGAAGACCGGTCCGCACAGCTTCAGTGACTGGAACCGCGAACACCTGGCCTTCGTGGTGTGGAACGGCAACCGCTTCGAGCTGCGCGATACCATGACGCGCGCGCAGTGGCCGTGTGATCCGGTGGCGCCGGGCGACAAGGCCTGTGGCGGCTTCCCGGACTCGGGCCCGGATGCGTACGTGCTGGCAGGGCCGGCGGCGAACTCGGCGGTCTCCAGCCCCTGATCGACCGCAGAAATGACGGGAGCCGGCAGTGCCGGCTCCCGTTTTCATTCCAGCAAGCGTCTCAGGCGTGCAGGCTGCGCTGGGTCGCCTGGGTCTGTTCCAGATGCTGCTCGCGTGCAAGGGCTTGGCCGGCAGCCTGCTGCTCGATGCGCTGGCTGCTCTGCTCCAGCGGCGTGTTCATCGCAACGGCTGTGTCCACCGATACACGCAGATGGGCAGGGTCACCCCCCTGGCCCTGCACCGCGAAGCTGCGCGAGGCATCGGCGTTCATCACCACTTCGTCGATGCGCTTGCCGCCCGCGGCATGCATTTCGGCGGCCAGGCTGCCGGCCAGCTGCGTACTCATCACATCCGGCACGCGGCCGACGCGCACGTCCTGTGCATGTACGCCACGGATCGCGTCGTTGAATAACGGATTGCCCAGATGATTGGCATCGTCCAAGCGCAGCATGCTGGTGTGATGGCCGTTCTTCTCCGCTTCGCGGCGTGCCGGCTCACCGGGCTGCAGCGGGCCACGGATGTGGTCGTACAGATCGATTGCTCCGCCAGGGATGCCGCGTGCAGTACGGGTGACGCCGCGGCGCAGTGATTCCACGTCGTCGCGGTACTCCTCGATCATCTTGGCGTTGTCTTTCGCCAGTTGCTGCGTTTCCGGATGCTTCAGTACCGAGCCGTCGTTGAGGAAGTTGCCCAGTTTGTGCGCGCCGAACGAACTGCCTGCTGCAAGGATTGGACGATCCGGGATCAGGTCGCGCAGCGGGTGGTTGCTGAAGCCGGCCGCTGACAGCCTCTTGATCTCATCCGGGTTGGCGTAGATGCGTACTTGGCCGAAGTGGGGCGAGGCAGCACTGACCGGATCGGACGCCATGACGTGGTTGATCATGGTGTTGCCGCCTTCGGGGATGCGGTAGCTGAGGCTGACCGCACCATAGGCGTTGAAGGTCTCACCCTTGACGTTGAAGTGGTGCGAGGTGATCTGGGCAAGGGCGCCGCCGAGGGAGTGGCCGGTGACGGTGACCTGGGGAGTATGTCCACCATTCAAGCGGGACTGAAGTGCGGCAGATTCAAGCGTTCTCTGGGTCAATGCGATCGCGTCAGGTGCCTGTACATTGGTGCGCGCTACCACCATGCCGCCATCGGTCAGGATCGCATCGCGGGCAATATCCTCCGTGCCACGATGGGCAATGACGATCTCTTTGCTGTCTACGCGCTGATAGACGGTGCCCTGATAGCCGTTGAGCCGGTTGTCGACATGCTCGAGTATTTTGTACTCATGGCCGTTGAGCGTGACCTTTTCTTCCTGGCCGGGTGCACGTCGGCCGACGGCGCGGTCCTTGTAGGCGTCATCGGATAACGCAGCGTAGTCCTGGGAGGTGATGGTCACGGTGCCACCTCACTCGCAGAAAGGCTGATCGTGAACAGCTTGTCCTGCAGGTCGGCGGCATAGCCGCTGCGATCAGGCTCACCACTGGCCGGGAAATTGGGAACGCGATCTGCCCGCGGATAGACCAGTTCCGGATAGTAGAGCGTATGCGCGCTGCCGTCGGTCAGCGGCTTGGCATCGACGAAGGTCAGGAAGCGAGTTTCGTCTTCGGCGCCGGTTGCTTTCAGCATGGCACCGGCTCCGCTGAATTCCCATCTGCAGACGCCGCGGCCGTAGTAGTCCTCATCCAGCATACGGTCCACATACAACGTGCCGCGATACTCGCCATCGGCAACCTTGCGCAGCTGCACCGGTTCCTGGCTGGTGATGCGCGCTGCGGTGCCTGTGGCGGGCTCGATGTGACCGCACTGGTCTTCGTTGATGACGTCGTACTGCGCGACGCCCTCGACCACCGCGAAATCGCCGGGGGCATCCTTCAGGCGCAGCACCAGTTCATAGGCCTTGCGCGGGCTGGGGTTGAGCTTGGCGAGGCCACGCCCGCCCTGGGCGACATCGGCTTCGGCAGCGGCACGTTCCTGGTTCATGGCGGACTCCGGGTTGCAGGCGGTCAATAAAAGCAGAGCAAGGCACGGAAGCATCTTGGGGCGCAATGTCGGCCTCCCTGGGGCATAGAGGGATATATGGAGCAGGCCACTCTCCGCGCGAGATTCTGCGCAGTGATCATGGTTGAGAGTAACGCGTCACGCAGATCGACCTGGTAGCGCGTCGGGTTTTTCTCGCCGCTTGCGCCATGTCCGGCAATCTCTTCGATGCGGGGGGGGACATGCATCAGGAGCGATTCGACGTTCATGCGCTCCCTTTGGCGTGATACGGCGTGGTACATCCATGTCCATGCATCCTTCCCTGTTGACAGGTCCGGCGATTATGGAGTGCCCGGGAAAGCTGGCGCCAGCCGTCTCTGGACAAGGGGGGCGATTTATTGACGCATTCGGCGAAGGGTGATGCCAGGGAATCGACTGCGGCACAGGCGAATCGATAGCGCCAAGGCGTTTCAATGTCACGATCGGCTCTCACTATCAATTTGTGACTTGAATCATGAATTCACACCTTCCTTACCCTGACAAAGTGCCTGCCATGAACCTTGCAATCCGCGCAGAATCCATCGACGACCATGTCGCCATTCACAAGCTCACCGAAATGGCGTTCCGCGATGCTGTCCACAGCAGCCATACCGAACACCACATCGTCGACGCATTGCGTGAGCGCGGCGAGCTGAGCATCTCGCTGGTGGCAGAGGAAGCGGGCCAACTGGTGGGTCATGTCGCGCTGTCCCCGGTCAGCGTGCAGGACGACAGCCAGGGCTGGTTCGGGCTCGGGCCGATTTCGGTGCTGCCGCAGCAGCAGGGGCGCGGCGTGGGCACGGCATTGATGCGGGCCGCGATCGAGGCGCTGCGCAAGAAGGGCGCGCGCGGCTGCGTGCTGTTGGGCGAGCCGGCCTACTACGGGCGCTTCGGCTTCCGTGCCGTGCCGGATCTGGTACTGCCCGGCGTGCCGGCGGCGTATTTCCAGGCCCTGTGCCTGCAGCCACCGATGGCACAGGGGGAGGTGCGTTACTCGCCGGCGTTCGACGTGGTTGCCTGACCGGGGAACGGCCGGCGTTCCAACCGCCGGTCAGCCTGGATGGCGCAGGTGGATGAGGGGATACGGACGACCCTGCGAATCCACCGGCGAGCGCCCGGTTTCGATGAAACCCATGCGCCGATAGAAGCCCACGGCCTGCGCATTCTGCGCGTTGACGTCGGTGGTCAGTTGCGGCTGCAGTGCCAACGCATGCTGCAGCAGCTGGCGGCCGATACCGGTTCCGCGCACGTCGGGATCGATGAACAGCGCTTCCATGTGCGAGCCGTCGATCAGCATGAAACCCTGCGGCTGGTCCTGGTCGCCGACGGCCACGACCATCGGGGCCTGTGGCAGGAAGCCGGCAACTTCAGCATCGATCGCCTGGCGGTCATCGGTACTGAGGAAATCATGGGTAGCATCGACGGCGCGACGCCAGAGATCGACGAGAGCGTCACCATCGGTGACGCGGGAAGGGCGCAGGGTGGTCATGGGATCGGCCAAGGTGCTTCGGAGTACCCGGATTGTACCGGTGCGACACCCGCAAAACAGAAAGCCCCGCCGAAGCGGGGCCTTGGATGTCACTGTTTGCTGCGCCTTACTGCACGGTGCAGCCGGACAGTGCCGGGAAGCCGATGACTTCGCCATTACCGGTGCAGGCGAGCGTGACCTTCTGGCCCTTCTTCAGGCTGGCAGCCACGTCCTTGGGCAGGTCGCTGGCCTGCACGAAGCCGAACGGCTTGGCGCTCAGCTGCACGACCGGCTTGTCCATGAAGTCCGAGCTGATGGAGTCGACCGTGCCGGAAACCAGCAGCGCCTTGCCCTTGTACTTGCCATCGGCGGCGATCTCGTTGTCCTGGTAGTCGCTGAACATCGTGGTGGCGGTCACCTCCACAGCCGAGGCGGAGGGCGTAGCGGCATCGTTGGTGACGGCGGTGGCTGCCGGCTCTGCAGCCTTGGCGGCAGCATCTGCCTCCGCGGCGGCTGAAGAGACGCTGGCTTCAGCAACGGCCGCATCGTACTGGCCCTTGCTCTGCGCACTGATGCCGCTCACGGTGCCGGCAAAGATCGCCAGGCCGACGAAGTACACGATCGGCGAAACGATGATCGAGCCCAGCAGCTGGAACAGGCCCTTCATGGCGCCGCCCTTGGCCATCGCGACGATGGCGAGGATGAAGGCCACCAGGTTCAGCGGCCAGCCCAGGAACAGGCCCAGGCCGGGGAACGGGACGAGGAAGCACAGCCAAGCGATCGCCAGCGTGATCCATGCGGCTTTTCCGGCAGGACTGGCCTGCACGGTGGTTTCTGCAACTGCGTTCAAAACTACCCCCTGTAGAGATCGAAAGGTGAAATCGCTGCCGGCAAGCAGCAGTGCACAGTCGTCAGATGACGAAAATGCGATCGTAGCGTGAAGGAGTCTTCACGGCAGATCAAGCGGCGATGCAGCGTTTGCCGGTGCGGCGCTCCGCATCGGCGCAGCGGAAGCGCCAGAAGGCCTGCGCTACACTACGCGCGCGCTCATTCCTTGAATCCGAGAAACGCCATGACTGATACCTTGGGCGTGCCGGTGCACGACATCGACGAGAGCTGGATGCGCCACGCATTGGCATTGGCCGAACGTGCGCAACGCGAGTTTGACGAGATTCCGGTCGGCGCGGTGCTGGTGGGAGCCGACGGCCAGCTCCTGGGCGAGGGCTGGAACCTCAACATCGCCTCGCACGACCCCAGCGCGCATGCCGAGATCGTGGCCATGCGCGAGGGCGGGCGGATGCTGGCCAATCACCGCCTGATCGGCAGCACCCTGTATGTCACCCTGGAGCCGTGCGCGATGTGCGCGATGGCGATCGTGCACGCACGCGTGGCGCGCTTGGTCTACGGTGCCAGCGACCCCAAGACGGGCGCCTGCGGCAGCGTGTTCGATCTGGTCGCTGACGCCCGCCACAATCACCGGGTGGAGGTCCATGCCGGTGTGCTGGCCAAGGAGGCGGGCAACCGCCTGACCAACTATTTCAGGGCCAAGCGTGGCAAGCCGCCGCTGCTGCTGGAGGACCACGCTGGCGAGGGCTGAGTGGCGAAAGGGTATGATGGCCGCCACTTCCCATTACCGGCCGGCCTCGTGCCTGCCCAGCAACGAGGCGACACGATGGCAGAGAACGGCGCGGCCAACGAGCGGCTGATCTGGATCGACCTGGAAATGACCGGGTTGGATACCGACAACGATTCGATCATCGAGATCGCCACCGTGGTCACAGATGCCCAGCTCAACGTGCTGGCCGAGGGCCCGGAGTTCGCCATCCATCATCCCCTGGAAACGCTGGAAGCGATGGACGAGTGGAACCGCAACCAGCATCGTCGTTCGGGCCTGTGGCAGCGCGTCATCGACAGCACCACCACGCTTGGCCAGGCCGAAGCGCAGACCGTGGCCTTCCTGGCGCAGTGGATTCCGGCCGGCGTGTCACCGATGTCGGGTAACTCCATCTGCCAGGACCGCCGCTTCCTGCACCGGCAGATGCCGCGGCTGGAAAAGTACTTCCACTACCGCAACCTGGACGTGTCCACGGTGAAGGAACTGGCCAAGCGCTGGGCGCCAAGCGTGGCTGCGGGCGTGGGCAAGAACAGCAACCACACTGCACTGAGCGATGTGCACGATTCGATCAACGAGCTGCGCCACTACCGCCAGTTCATGGGCGCGCTGTCGGGACTGCCGAGCCCGTGAGGGGGAGTGCCAGGCGCTGGCCGGCAATCGCCTGATCCCCGCCGGCCGCGCAGGGTTGTCGTCCGGCGGCCGGCACCACCCTGCGTTCAACTCCCTGTCGCTAAGATCGGCCGCATGAACGAGCCCATTCTGCTGCCCCGCGATATCGTCCACGACGCGGGTGACTGGTCTGACCTGCAGCGGGCGGTCGCGCTGCTGGAAGCCCCCACGATCACCGCGCGCATGGCCAACCTGGTCGGAACGCCGCTGGAGTTCGCGGTGAAGGCGCTTCCCACCTCGGTGTCCAACCGCATCCATGGTGCGGTGCAGGCGGCGTTGTCCAAATCCGTGCAGGCCGCGCTGTGGAGCATGGACAACACCCCGGGCAAGAGCGCCTCGACGCGTTGGCACAAGCTGGCGGCGGCGACGTCCGGCGCGGTGGGTGGGGCGTTCGGTTTCGCTGCGCTGTTCATCGAGCTGCCGGTGTCGACCACGATCATGATGCGCGCGGTAGCCGACGTTGCCCGCAGCGAAGGCTTCGATCTATCGCAGTTCAGCACCCGCCAGGCCTGCCTGGAGGTGTTTGCACTGGGCGGCAATTCGCCGCGCGACGATGCCAGCGAGACCGGCTACTACCTCGCCCGTGGTTTCACCACCGATGTCATGCGCCACCTCTCGGCCGAACTGGCCGGGCGCGTGGTGACCGGACGTGACCTGACCCTGGGCGTGGCGCCGAAGGAAGCCGGCAAGCTGCTGGCCAAGGTGGTGGAAAAGGTCGCCGCCCGTTTCGGCGTGGTGGTCACCGAGAAGTTTGCCGCGCAGGCGGTACCGATCGTCGGTGCGGCAGCCGGCGCGACGCTCAACACCATGTTCACCGACTACTACCAGGACATGGCCCGCGGCCATTTCATCGTGCGCCGGCTGGAGCTGAAGTACGGCGAAGAGGTCGTGCGAGACTGCTACGACCGCATCGCACACGGCGGGGCGTTGATCGAGCCGACGTTGTAATCCACGCCACGCGTGGATGCGGCATCGTTGCCCCGGCGGCACAACTGTTTTGCGCGGACGCGCCTGTTGCGCGCGCAGCGCCATCCCCATCCTTGCCGGCAATCCCCCGTAAGAGAGTGCCGCCATGTTGTTCACCCCCCACCGCCTGGGCGCGCTGACGCTGCCCAACCGTATCGTGATGCCGCCGATGACCCGCTCGCGTGCGGCGGCCGGCAATGTCGCCACCGTGCAGATGGCCGAGTACTACGCCCAGCGCGCTGGTGCCGGGCTGATCGTCAGCGAAGGCACCCAGATCAGCCCGCAGGGCCAGGGCTATGCCTGGACCCCGGGCATCCACAGCGACGAACAGGTGCAGGGCTGGCGCAGGGTCACCGATGCCGTGCACGCGGCCGGTGGGCGCATCTACGCCCAGCTCTGGCATGTCGGCCGCGTCTCCCATGTGGCCCTGCAACCGGACGGCGCGGCGCCGGTCTCTTCCTCGGCCCTGCTGGCCGACGGGGTGAAGGTCTTCGTCGACCCCACCGGTGCCGGTCCGGAATCCGGCGTGGGCGAGATGATCCAGCACTCGATGCCGCGCGCGCTGGGCGAGGACGAGATTCCGGGCGTCGTGGCCGACTATGCGCAGGCTGCCCGCAATGCCCTGGCTGCCGGATTCGATGGCGTCGAGCTGCACGGCGCGAACGGCTACCTGATCAACCAGTTCATCGACTCGCAGGCCAACCAGCGTACCGATGGCTATGGCGGCGCGCTGCGCAATCGCCTGCGCTTCCTGCGCGAAGTGGTGCAGGCGGTGGTCGATGTCGCTGGCGGCGAGCGTGTCGGCGTGCGTCTGGCGCCGCTGACCACGCTGCAGGGGGCGGTGGATGACACGCCGCAGGCGACCTATCTGGCTGCCGCACACCTGCTGGGCGAGCTGGGTGTGGGTTACCTGCACATCGCCGAGGCCGACTGGGAGGATGCCCCGTTGATGCCGGTCGCGTTCAAGCAGGCGCTGCGGATGATCTATCCGGGAACGCTGATCTACGCCGGCAAGTACACTGCCGAGCGTGCCAGGCAGGCGCTGGAGGAAGGCTGGGCCGACCTGATCGGCTTCGGTCGGCCGTTCATCGCCAATCCCGATCTGCCCGATCGCCTGCGCAGCGGCGCGGTGTTGAATTCGCCCGATCGCGCGACGTACTTCGGTGGTGGCGCGGCGGGATTCACCGACTATCCGGTGCTGGAAGAGGCAGTCGAGGCCTGAAGCAGCGTCCGCCGGGCATGGCCCGGTGCTACCGATGACAGTGGATGGGTGCCGACCGTTGGTCGGCACTGCCGATCAGGGCTTGTCGCGCACCAGTGCATCGGCCTCGACCACGCCGCCATCCCTGCCATGCAGGTACAGGTGCATGTCCTGCTGCGGATACGGGATGTTGATGCCGGCCTTGTCGTAGCCCAGCTTGATCTGTTCGAGCAGGGTGACCTTGGTGCCGAAGTGATCGGCCGACTTCACGTAGCAGCGGATGCCCAGATTGATCGCGTGCGCACCCAGCTCGTACACCACCACGTCCGGTGCCGGCGTCTGCAGCACGCGCGGGTCGGCCTTCATCAGCGCCAGTGCGGTATCACGCGCCAGCTGGATGTTGTCTTCGTAACCGATGCCCACCACCAGCTCGACGCGGCGGGTGGGCTCTGCGGTGAGGTTGATGATCGGTGCGGCGGTGATCAGCGTGTTCGGAATGGTGGTGTGCTGGTTGTCCGCGCCGGTGATCACGGTCTGGAAAATGCGTACCTCGCGAACCGTGCCGGTCTGCCCGGCGATGGTCACCACATCACCCACGCGGAACGGACGCAGGGTCACCAGCATCACGCCCGAGGCGATATTCGACAGCGAATCCTTCAGCGCCAGGCCAACGGCGAGGCCGGCGGTACCGAGCACGGCCAGCAGCGGAGTGATCTGCACGCCCAGCGTGCCGATGGCCAGGATCACCACGATCACCAGCGAGGCCGCGTAGACCACGTTGCGCAGGAAGCTGCCCAGCATCGGGTCCACGCCCATGCGCGAGGTGGCGCGCGGCATGGCATTGGACAGCCGTCGTGCGAGCCACATGCCGACCAGCAGCACCACGATCGCGGCCAGCAACGGCACGCCGTAGGTCTCCAGCAGGCGTTCCCAGTCGAGTGAGCGGAACCAGGAGGTCGTGGCGGGGGAGGGTGGGGCAGCGGCGATCATGCGGACTCCTTTGCAACGGGAACAGGTGCGACGGAAACATGGCGTACGCGGACGCCAGAAACAGCAAGCCCCGCAGAGGCGGGGCTTGCGTGCAGCTTCAGTATGGGCAGGCGTCGATGAAAGCGACGTCAGCCATCACACGTCAACAGGTCACCCCTTGGCCTTCAACTTGGCCAGGCGCAGCCAGGTATCGACCACGGTGTCCGGATTCAACGACACCGACTCGATGCCTTCCTGCATCAGCCATTCGGCCAGATCCGGATGATCGGACGGGCCCTGGCCGCAGATGCCGACGTACTTGCCCTTGGCACGTGCGGACTTGATCGCCATCGACAGCAGCTTCTTCACCGCCGGGTTCCGCTCATCGAACAGGTGCGCCACGATCGACGAATCGCGGTCCAGGCCGAGGGTCAGCTGGGTCAGGTCGTTGGAACCGATCGAGAAGCCGTCGAAGATCTCCAGGAACTCATCGGCGAGCAGCGCGTTGGACGGCACTTCGCACATCATGATGATCTTCAGGCCGTTCTCGCCCTGCTTCAGACCGTTCTGGGCCAGCACCTCGACGACCTTGCGGCCTTCTTCCAGGGTGCGCACGAACGGGATCATGACCCACAGGTTGTCCAGGCCCATCTCGTTGCGCACGCGCAGCACGGCCTTGCACTCCAGTGCGAAGGCGGCCGAGAAGCTCGGATCGACGTAACGGCTGGCGCCGCGGAAGCCGATCATCGGGTTCTCTTCGTGCGGCTCGTAGTTGCTGCCGCCGATCAGGTTGGCGTACTCGTTGGACTTGAAGTCCGACAGGCGCACGATCACCGGGTTCGGCGCGACCGAGGCGGTCAGGGTGGCGATGCCTTCGGCCAGACGGTCCACGTAGAAGCCGACCGGGTCGGAATAACCGGCGATCTTCTCGTCGATCTTCTTCTTCGTCGCCGCATCCTGGCGGTCGTACTCCAGCAGCGCGTTGGGGTGGATGCCGATGTGGCTGGCGATGATCATTTCCAGGCGCGCCAGGCCGATGCCCGCGTTCGGCAGCTGGCCGAAGTCGAAGGCACGTTCCGGGTTGGCCACGTTCATCATGATCTTCAACGGTGCCGGCGGCATGTTGCCCAGATCGGTGGTGGTGCGCTCGAAGCCGAGCTTGCCTTCGTAGATGAAGCCGGTATCGCCTTCAGCGCAGCTGACGGTGACCAGCTGGCCATCCTCGATGACCTTGGTGGCGTTGCCCGAACCGACCACGGCCGGCACGCCCAGCTCGCGCGCGATGATCGCCGCGTGGCAGGTACGGCCGCCGCGGTTGGTGACGATCGCCGAGGCACGCTTCATCACCGGCTCCCAATCGGGATCGGTCATGTCGGCGATCAGCACGTCGCCCGGCTGCACGCGGTTCATGTCTTCCAGCGTCTTCACCACACGTGCCACGCCGGCACCGATCTTGGCGCCCACGGCGCGGCCTTCGGCGAGAACGTTGCCGCCCTTCTCGGTCAGTGCGAAACGCTCGATCTGGGTGGCATGGCTGCGCGACTTCACGGTCTCCGGGCGCGCCTGCACGATGAACAGCTTGCCGCTGACACCGTCCTTGGCCCACTCGATGTCCATCGGGCGGCCGTAGTGCTTTTCGATGGTCAGCGCCTGGCGCGACAGTTCGGCCACGTCTTCATCGTTGATCGAGAAGGTGGTGCGCAGTTCGGCCGGGGTGTCCTCGATCCTGACGCGCTCGCCGGGGACATCCGAGTACACCATGCGGATCGCCTTGCTGCCGAGCGAGCGGCGCAGGATCGCCGGCTTGCCGGCCTGCAGGGTGGGCTTGTAGACGTAGAACTCGTCGGGGTTGACCGCGCCCTGCACGACCATTTCGCCCAGGCCGAACGAGGAGGTGACGAACACCACGTCGCGGAAGCCGGATTCGGTGTCCAGGGTGAACAGCACGCCGGACGCGCCCACGCCCGAACGCACCATCAGCTGCACGCCTGCGGACAGGAACACGTCCTCGTGCTTGAAGCCGTGGTGCACGCGGTAAGCGATGGCACGGTCGTTGTACAGCGAGGCGAACACTTCCTTGACCTTGTGCACGACATCGTCGGCACCGGTGACGTTGAGGAAGGTTTCCTGCTGGCCGGCGAAGGACGCGTCGGGCAGGTCTTCGGCGGTGGCCGAGGAACGCACGGCCACGGCCACGTCGCCGCCGCCGTTGTCGGCGCTCAGCTTGGCGTAGGCAGTGCGGATGTCCTGGTCCAGCTGCGGCTGCAGCGGTGCATCGATCACCCAGCCGCGGATTTCCTTGCCGGCTGCGGTCAGCGCGTTGACGTCCTCGACGTCCAGCGTGGCCAGCTTGTCGAAGATGCGCTTGGACAGGTCGTTGTGCGCGATGAAGTCCTTGAAGGCTTCAGACGTGGTCGCGTAGCCCCCCGGAACGGAGACGCCCAGACCGGCAAGGTTGCCGATCATCTCGCCCAGCGAGGAATTCTTGCCGCCTACGCGGGCCAGGTCGGCCAGACGCAGTTCGTGCAACCACAGGATGTTCTCGTTCAAGCGCGATGCTCCGTTTGGCCATCGCCCGAGGCGGGCTTTGATGGCCGCGTCCGTAGGAAGAAGCCGATATGATGCCGGGCAGACCACCGTCGGCACAAGCTTGTGTTGGCGGCCCTTTTAGGCTTCGTAGGGGGTAAATGCGCGCATGTCGACCATCCGTCCGGTGTTCTACGTTTCCGATGGAACCGGTATCACCGCTGAAACCATTGGGCATAGCCTGTTGACCCAGTTCTCCGGGTTCAGCTTCATTACCGACCGGATGTCATTTGTCGATGATCCCGAAAAAGCCCGCGAAGCCTGTGCCCGGATCCAGGCGGCGGGGGAGCGCTACCAGGTCCGGCCGATCGTGGTGAACTCCTGCGTGGACCAGAGCCTGAGCCTGATCCTGGCCGAAAGCGGGGCGCTGATGCTGGATGTGTTCGCCCCGTTCATCGAACCGTTGGAGCGCGAATTGTCCAGCTCGCGCCTGAACCGGGTCGGCCAGGCCCACGGCATGGTCGACTTCGACACCTACCACCGGCGCATCAACGCGATGAACTTCGCGCTGACCCACGACGATGGCATCGCGGTGAACTACGACGATGCCGACGTGATCCTGGTGGCGGTGTCACGGGCGGGCAAGACGCCTACCTGCATCTACCTGGCCCTGCATTACGGGGTGCGAGCGGCCAACTACCCGTTGACCGACGAGGATCTGGAGAGCGACCGCCTGCCGCCCCGTCTGCGCAACTACCGGCGCAAGCTGTTCGGCCTGACCATCGACCCGGATCGCCTGCAGCAGATCCGCCAGGAGCGCCGGCCCAATTCGCGCTACGCCAACCTGGACACCTGCAAGCGCGAGGTGGCTGCGGCGGAGGTCATGTTCCAGATGGAACGCATCCCGACCCTCAGCACCACCCATACCTCGATCGAGGAGATCTCCAGCAAGGTGCTCGGCACGCTGGGGCTGCAGCGCGAACTGTATTGACGGGTGCGCCACGACCAACGGTCGTGGCCTACCTGCGCGGTTGACGGGTGCGCTACGACCAACGGTCGTGGCCTACCTGCGCGGTTGACGGGTGCGCTACGACCCAGGGTCGTGACCCACCTGCGCGGTGGGTATCGACCGTTGGTCGATACAGGGCCCCTTTGGCCGGGACCGATCAGTCCCCACGTTGAAGGGCCAACGTGTAGGATCAGCCCATGGCCCGAGCATTGCCCCGTACCGAGCGCATTCCCCGCCTGAGCCGGCTGAGCTGGCTCATGGGGCTGTACGCAGAGAACTACCGTCACCTGGTGCGCCTGTTCGCGCCGGCCGAGCTGGTGGCGGGAAGCTACGTCTCTTCGGTGGGCGATGGCCTGGACGTGCGCCTGGACGTGATCGAGTGCCACCGGTACACGGTCGAGCTGCGCCTGACCTATGACCTGGCCGACCCGGTGACCGGTGAACCGGACCCATCGGCCTTCGTCCGCCTGTACCGGGACGCGCGCCAGGCCGAGACCACCCACTGCTACGTCGGCCGCCGCTGGCAGGACACGATGGGCCTGTACCCACCGCCGGCCGAGCTGATCAGCCATCGCATGCGGATGAACACCTTCCTCGGCAAATGGCTGGAATACCTGGCCGAACGCGGCCATGGCGTGGCCACCCTGCGGCGTGATCCAGACGGCAACACCGTGGGTGAGGGCGACCGTCGCCTGTCGCTGGTGCGTTGATCGGCCATAATCCACGGCTGACCCGCCGCCGGACCCGCACATGCCGTATACCCCGATCGTCGCCACCCTGGGCTATGTGCTCTCGCCCGATCGCCGCCAGGTGCTGATGATCCACCGCAATACCCGGCCGGGCGACCACCACCTGGGCAAGTACAACGGCTTGGGCGGCAAGGTCGAGCCGACCGAGGACGTTGCCGCCGGCATGCGCCGCGAAATCGCCGAGGAAGCCGGTATCGACTGCACGGCCATGCGCCTGCGCGGCACCATCAGCTGGCCGGGTTTCGGCAAGCACGGTGAAGACTGGTTCGGTTTCGTGTTCGTCATCGACAGCTTCGAGGGTGCCCCGCACGGCGGCAATCACGAGGGCACCCTGGAGTGGGTGGACGTGGACAAGCTGGACCAGCTGCCGATGTGGGAGGGCGACCGCAACTTCCTGCCGCTGGTGTTCGATGCCGATCCGCGACCGTTCCACGGAGTGATGCCTTACCGGGATGGGCGCATGCAGAGCTGGTCCTTCAGCCGGCTGTGAGGCATTCCGGAGGCCGTTGCGTTCGCCGGGCATGGCCCGGCGCTACCCATCGGGCGCAGCCTCGGTAGCGCCGGGCCATGCCCGGCGGGGAGAGCTTCAACGCCGATGTGCCAGCAGCAGGTGGAAGTGCTTTTACCGCTGCTGGCCGTCATTGCCGGCCGTGCATTCGCGACGCGAGCGCCATGCCGTGACGGTGAAGCCGGACACCCGCAGCGCCAGCTCCACTGCGTCCAGCTCATGCAGTTCAAAGTCCTCGGCAAAGGGCAGGCTACGCATGAATCCGGCATCGCCAAAGGCCAGGCATAGCCGGCCGCCGCGATGCAGCACCCGTGCCAGTTTCGGCCAGCGCAACTGCGCGGCCAGGGTGCGTGCATCCAGCATCAGCATCGTCCGTCGGCAAGGAGTCGGGCGTGGCGGCGGCGGGTCCGCCGCAGACCATAGCGCTGGCGGACCGGCTTGGGAAGTAGGGAAACCCCGGCTTGTGGTGATGAGGAAATGTCCAGCGTCGCAGTCGGTGAGAACCAGTTGTCCACAGGGGGTGTGGATTACGCGTGGGCAACTTTGTGGATAAGCGCTGACAGGCGCCACCCCCCTAGGCTGTCAAGATGGGTGGCGAAAAATTCACCGCCGGTGAGGATCGGTGAGTGTCGGGTGAAGGACAGGGGCAGCCCACGCTGTTGCCGGTGGCGGCGCTCGCGGTACCCTGTGGGCCTTGATGCCCCGTGAGACTTCATGAAACGTCACTTCTCGATGCTGCGCGAGTTCCATCTGGCGGACTGGTTCACCCTCGCGAACGCTTTCTGCGGCACCGGCGCGGTGTTTGCCGCCATGCGTTTCCTGCAGGATGGCGAGCGCGGCTACCTGATGTTCGGCATGGCGCTGATCCCGCTGGCTTTCATTTTCGACGCACTGGACGGCCGCATCGCGCGCTGGCGCAAATCCAGTTCGACTCTGGGCCGTGAGCTCGACTCGCTGTCGGACGTCATTTCCTTCGGTGTCGCACCCGCAGCGCTGGCCTATGCCTGTGGCATGCAGGGCGGCTGGGACTGGCTGGTGTTGAGCTACTTCGTCTGCTGCGGCGTCAGCCGCCTGGCCCGTTACAACGTGACCGCCGAGGCGATGAGCGGTGACGAAGGCAAGGTGAAGTACTTCGAGGGAACGCCGATTCCCACCAGCCTGGCGCTGGTGATCGTGCTGGCGATCGCCGCCGGCACCGATGCCATCGGCCGCGACCTGTGGCTCGGCCAGTGGCAGATTGGCCCTTGGCAGCTGCATCCGTTGGTGCTGCTGTTCGCGTTGTCCGGGTCGCTGATGATCAGCAAGACCCTGCGCATTCCCAAGCCATGACCCAGCCCTGCGGAGGAGCGCGATGACCAGCTCGGCCAACGACGCCGGCAGCAGCGATTTCGAAAATCTGGCCCGCCAGTACTTCGGCGCCTGGGGTGATGCCTTGCGCCATGCCGCCGTGCCGGGAACCCCGGCTGGCGACGACCCGGGCAGCTGGAAGCGCCTGTTCGACTGGTGGGGCCAACTGCTGCCCGGGACCGGTGCTGCCGCGCCGGAAGAGGCGGTGCGGCGGTTCCGCGAACAGGCTGGCAGCTGGTACGGCACCATGCAGGAAGTCGCTGCACGCTTTGCCGGCCGCGATGCCAGCAGTGCCGAGGTCGCCCAGGCCTGGCGTGAAGCGGTGAAGGGGCAGGGCGACGGCATGCTGCAGTGGATGCTGCAGGGGGCCCGCGGCAGCACCCATGTGGACGCTGCTCCGCCCGAGTTCACGGCGTGGTTCCAGCAGTTGCAGACGCTGGCTGGCCCTTGGCTGCAGAGCCCGGCGTTCGGGCCCGGCCGCGAGCACCACGCGCGGTGGCAGGCCCTGCTGCGCGCGCAGGAGGAGTACCAGCAGCATTCGCAGGCCTACGTCGAGCAGATCAAGCAGGCACTGGAAGAGGCCTTCGACCTGTTCGAGCAGCGCCTGGCCGAACACGAGCAGCCCGGCAGCCAGCTGACCAGCGCCCGGGCGATGTTCGATCTGTGGATCGAAGTGGCCGAGGAGGCCTACGCCAAGGTCGCCATGTCCGAGCCGTTCCAGCAGGTGTATGCCTCGCTGGGCAACGCACAGATGCGCCTGCGCGCAGGCATGCAGCGCGAGGTAGAACAGATGAGTGAACGCATCGGCCTGCCCACCCGCAGCGAGATGGATGCCGCCCACCGTCGCATCGCCGAGCTCGAGCGCAGCCTGCGCCGGGTGCAGGCACAGGTGGCGGCGCTTGCCGGTACCGATGCCGTCGATCCGGTGGCCCAGCCGGCGCCTGCCAGGGTCAAGCCCGTCGCGCGCAAGCCTGCAGCGAAGAAGGCTGCAGCGAAGAAGGCTGCAGCGAAGAAGCCTGCCGCGAAGAAAGCGCCAGCGAAGAAGGCCACCACCCGCGCGACCACGCGGAAGTCGTAAGCCATGAAAGGACCGCTGGGCTTCAATGCCGATGACCTGATGCAGGAGACCCTGGCCATGCAGCGCAAGCTGATGGAAGGGTTGAAGCTGTTGCCGCAGGTGGAGGATGTCGGCTATGGCGCCACCGCCCGCGAAGAAGTCTGGCGCGATGGCAAAGTGGTGCTGTATCGCTTCGTCGGCGAGAACGCGCCGGTGCGGCGCACACCGCTGCTGATCGTGTACGCACTGGTCAACCGCCCCTACATGGTCGACCTGCAGGCCGATCGCTCACTGGTGCAGAAGCTGCTGGCCTTGGGCCAGGACGTGTACGTGCTTGACTGGGGTTATCCGGACCGTTCCGAGCGCTACCAGACGCTTGAGGACTATCTGCTGCGCTATATCGATGGCGCGGTGGATGCGCTGCGCGCACGCAGTGGAGGCCCGGTCGACATGCTCGGCATCTGCCAGGGCGGCGTGTTCGCCCTGTGCTACGCCGCACTGCGGCGGCAGAAGCTGGGCAATCTGATCACCATGGTCACCCCGGTCGACTTCCAGACCGCCGACAACATGCTGTCGCACTGGGCCCAGCAGGTGGATGTGGATCTGCTGGTGGATACGCTGGGCAACATCCCGGCCGATCTGATGAATGCCAGCTACCTGATGCTCAAGCCATTCCGCCTGAACGTGCAGAAGTACGTGGGCCTGCTCGACATCCTCGATGACAAGGCCGCGCTGGAGGATTTCCTGCGCATGGAAAAGTGGATCTTCGACTCACCGGACCTGGCGGGTGAAGCCTTCCGCGAGTTCATCAAGCAGTTCTACCAGGGCAACGGCCTGGTCAATGGCACAGTGTGCATCGGCGAAGAGGCGGTGGATCTGTCGCAGGTGACCCTGCCGGTGCTGAACATCTACGCCGAACAGGATCACCTGGTGCCACCGGATGCATCGCGCGCGATGCGTGGCCGGCTGGGCACGCAGGACTACACCGAATCCAGTTTCCGCGGTGGGCATATCGGCATCTACGTCTCCGGCCGCGCACAGCGCGAAGTGCCGGCGACCATCGACAACTGGCTGAAGGAACGCACGCCATGAAGTATTCCCCTCTGCTCGCGCTTGCCCTGGCCCTTGCGCCGGGCGTCGTCGGTGCTGCGCCGAGCGCCGATGCGCGCCGCGAGATCGCGCAGTTGATCGGGAGCCTGGACGGCTCCCAGTGCCAGTTCCAGCGAAACGGCAGCTGGTACGGTCCGGCCGATGCGCGTTCCCACCTTCAGCGCAAGTACGACTACCTGCTGAAAAAGGATATGGTCGACACTGCCGAGCAGTTCATCGAACGTGCGGCGAGCCAGAGCAGCATGAGCGGCAAGGCTTACCGGATCCGCTGCCCCGGCCAGCCCGAACAGACCTCCGCGGCGTGGTTCAGCGCCCGCCTGCAGGCCTTGCGCCAACGCACGCCGTAGACATTGCAGGCGCTACAGTGGCAACAGCCAGTCAGCCGGGAGACCTCGCCATGAACGCTGTGCCGCGCACCCTGTCGCGCTCGCTGAACGACCGCATGATTGCCGGGGTGATGGGCGGCATCGCCCATCGTTTCGGCTGGAACCCGACCCTGGTACGGGTGCTGTACGTGGTGGTCTCGCTGGCGTCGGCCGCTTTCCCCGGCATCCTGGTCTACCTGCTGCTATGGCTGCTGATCCCCAACGAGGCGGATTGAATACCGCGTCCCGTCCCTGGCCGATCTGGCTGCGCGCGCTGCAGGTGCTGGGTGCGCTGTGGACCGTGCCCAATACCCTGATCGGCCTGCTTGGCGGTCTGGCCGGGTTGCTGGGGGGGGCGAAGATGCGCTGGAGCGGTCGTGATTGCGCGGTGGTTTTCGATCACTGGCCCTGGGGCCCGGGCGGAGCGATCACCTTGGGCAATGTGATCCTGCACACCGGCCACGACCTGGGCATGTGCTGTCGTACCTACGCGCATCAGGCGGGGTGGGGCGTGGAGCCGTTGATCCGGCTGGATGACCATGAGCGTGCGCACGTGTACCAGTATCTGGTGCTGGGGCCGCTGTACCTGCCGGTGTATCTGCTGTGTGGTGGTGTCAGTGCGCGTAATCCGTTCGAGCGTGCGGCCGATCATTACGCGCGGTTCGGGCACGGCTGGTGGCCGTAGATTCCAGCCAACGGCGCAGCCCCTCGTGGGTGGGTCGCGAAATGCGATTCATGTGATTGGGCCGGGCGGGGTGGGGTCGCGGGCCACGCCGTAAACCCGTACCGGGGGGCTCGATGGCGCCCTC